>PXSX01000263.1:0-4992 GCA_003022655.1 Bacteroidetes bacterium QH_1_64_81
GCCGGATCGCACCGAGGAAGAGGGAGCCGTACTTGTCTTCGAGCGCCGCGAGGCGGTGGAAGGCGTGCTCCACGGAGAGGTCCTCGGGGCTTCCCGCGAACACGCCGCCCACGAACGGGGCGATGGCGTAGTCGAGCACCTCCCGCCCCAGCCGTCGTCGCGTGAAGTCCGCCACGCTCTCATCGAATGTGTCGCGTCGCCCAACGAAGGGTTCCGCGAGGAGGCGCAGCTTGGCCCGGGTGGAGAAAAGATCGGTCGTGAGGAACGAACCAACGGAGCGGGGAAGTGGAGTCGGCTCGCCGTCGCGCACCACGTAGCGGGTATCCGCTGTATCGTTGGCCCAGATGCGTTCGTCGTTGAGACCAAGGTCGTCGATGATCATCTCCAGAGCAGCAGACCCGGCGCGGACCGAGTTGGGGCCGTGCTCGACCAGAAATCCGTCCGTGCGCTCCGATCGAATCGCCCCGCCCACCCGATCGGACGCTTCGAAGACCTGTACCGACGCGCCCTCCTGATCGAGCTGGTAGGCAGCGGCGAGTCCGGCGATGCCGGCCCCAATGACTCCGACGGTGGGCATGGGCAGGAGAAGGACTTCTGAAATTGGCGACGTTCGTCCAACGGCCACCCACGCTTCCCGTTTGGGAAAATGAGTGAAACCCCCGCCACACGGTGGCGGTACCACCCGACAACAGGTCACACTCTCCCTCACGAACCACCAACGAGATCGCTTATGGCGACGGAAAAAATGAACGAGGACTGGCGTCGGATTCGGGACCAAATCAAAGACATCTGGGACGACACTGACTTCGACGACAAGCAGATGAAGCGGGCACGGGGCGAAATGGACAAGATTATGGGACTCATCCACGACAAGACCGGCGAATCTATCGAAGAGATTCGGCGGAAAATGAGCGCCATCCTGTAATCTGTCCCGACGCCTTCCGTGGCGAATGAGACGCACGTTGTGACGACGCACGCGGCCGGCTCCCTGCGATGGGGACCCGGCCTTTCGTGCGTGGGGGGCTTTGGATTGAGGGCCGCGGCGGTTAGATTACGGGTGGTGTCGGAAGGACTCGCTGACTCTGATCGTCGTCGCCGGTTCGCTCATACTCTCCGTCCAACGTCGCAATTCATATGCCTGAGTCCGACGCCCTTGGCTCCGACGCCCCCAACGACAACGCTTCGTTTCAGGAACAGGCCGCCCACTACGAAGCCCTCGTCGAAACCATGCGGGAGCGTGCCGACGAGATGCGGGAGGGAGGCGGGCCCGAGAAGATTCAAAAGCAGCACGATCGGGGCAAGCTCACGGCGCGGGAGCGCATCGAGTATCTGGTCGACGATGCGGAGCAGTTCCGGGAGCTAGGGCTCTTTGCGGGCTACGAGATGTACGAGGAGGAGGGCGGCTGCCCGGCGGGCGGCACAGTGATGGGACTGGGGCCGGTGAGCGGGCACGAGTGCATGGTGGTGGCCAACGACGCCACCGTGAAGGCCGGCGCGTGGTTTCCCATCACGGCCAAAAAGAACCTCCGGGCGCAGAAAATTGCCCTCGAAAACCACGTCCCCATCATCTACCTCGTCGACTCGGCGGGCGTGTACCTGCCGATGCAGGACGAGATCTTCCCCGACGAGGACGACTTCGGGCGCATTTTCCGCAACAACGCGAAACTGTCGAGCAAAGGCATCCCGCAGATTGCAGCGATCATGGGCAGCTGCGTGGCCGGCGGGGCATACCTGCCTATCATGAGCGACGAGGCCGTTATCGTGGAGGGGACCGGCTCGGTCTTCCTCGCGGGGCCCTACCTCGTGAAGGCGGCCATCGGAGAGGACGTAGAGAAAGAGGAACTGGGCGGAGCCACGACACACTCCGAAATCTCGGGCGTCACCGACTACAAGGTCGAAGACGACGAGGCGGCGCTCGACAAAATCCGGTCCCTCATCGACCACTCCGGGCCCATCGAGCGCTTTGGCTACACCCGAAAAGAGCCCACAGAACCGGCGTATCCGGCGAATGATCTCTACGGCCTCTACCCCGCCGAGGAGAGCGGGCAGTACGACATGCGCGAGATCCTAGCCCGCATCGTCGACGCGGACTCGTGGACCGAGTACAAGGAGGAATATGGCCGCACGCTCCTCACCGGCTACGCCCGCATCGACGGGTGGAATGTGGGCGTCGTGGCCAACCAGCGGGCGGTGGTTCGCAACCGGACGGACCTTGAGTCGAAGGGGGAGATCCAAGTGGGGGGCGTCATCTACGCTGACGCCGCCGACAAGGCCGCTCGCTTCATCATGAACTGCAACCAGAAAGAGATCCCGATCGTCTTTTTTCAAGATGTCACCGGCTTCATGGTGGGCAAGCGGGCCGAGCAGGGCGGCATCATCAAGGACGGGGCGAAGATGGTGAACGCCGTCTCCAACTCCACGGTGCCCAAGCTCACCGTCGTGGTGGGCAACTCCTACGGCGCGGGCAACTACGCGATGTGCGGGCGGGCCTACGATCCGCGCCTCGTGCTGGCGTGGCCGACGGCCAAGATCGCGGTCATGGGCGGAACCCAGGCTTCGAAGGTGCTCAAGCAGATTAAGGTGCGCCAACTGGAGAAGAAGGGCGAAGAACTGTCCGAGGAGGATAAGCAGGAACTCCTCTCCGAGATCCAGGACCGGTACGAGGAGCAGACGACGCCGTATTACGCCGCGGCCCGGCTCTGGGTGGACGCCCTCATCGACCCGGTGAACACCCGCGACTGGCTCGCCCGTGGGTTGGACATGGTGGACCACAACCCGACGCTGGAGCGGTTCAACCCCGGTGTCATTCAGACCTGACGGCCCGTTCGGGAATTTTACAGAGTAGAGTCGTCCCGGAGACCGAAGGTCATACCCTTCGGTGCGGGACGGCTCTACTTTCGGAAGAGACAGCCGTAGCACTTTCTCCTTCCATGACGCCGACACTGCGATGAATTCCGATTCGACCAGTCTCCGCGCCCGCTTGAAGCGCCGCCTGCCCGATTTTGAGCGAGTGCGCGACCGGATCCGTACGCGGGCCCGAGCCTTGCGGCGTCGCTTTCGCGGCGGCGACGATGAATCCCTCGCAGATTGGGTGGCCGAAATCGACGAGGACTATGTGAAGCAGGGGGCGAAAGATATTTCAGAGGTCGATCTCGACACTGTGGTGGAGCGGGCGGAGGCGATCGAGGAGCGCTTTCAGGGAAGCGGACCGCTGCAACGCGTGCTCGAAGATGGGCGCCTTTTGCTGGAGCTCGTGCGCGACGCCCAAGAGGGACGCTACCGGGCGGTGCCGGTGTGGACGCTCAGCGCCGCGGGTTTTGCGTTGCTCTACGTCCTCAACCCGTTCGACCTCGTGCCCGACGCGCTCCCGCTTCTGGGATTGCTCGACGATGCGGCGGTCGTGTCAGCTTGCCTCTCCCTCGTGGAACAAGATCTGCGCGACTACCAAGCGTGGAAGCAGTCCCGGGTGGAGGAAGACGACGGGGACGACGAGGAGGGCGCCCAAGACCTAATCTCTTCGTAACAGTACGGTCGCCTCGGGTCCTTATCGTACAACTGGAGCGGATACACTCCTTCCTCGACCTGTCGCCGAAAGGCGATTTTCCCAATGCTCCCATGGAATTTTGAGGGCGAAAACGCTGAGCCCGCCCACGACCCGACGATGGCGCCGCACAAGCGGCAGTCCTACGAGGAAGAACTGGCCAACGCCATCACGCACGGCGTAGGACTCGTCCTGAGCGTGATCGGCTGGATCGGTCTGCTTCTCCTTTCGGGGCTGGCAGGCGACGGGTGGGACCTGGCCGCCTCGGCCATCTTCGGCGGCACGATGGTCTTCTTGTACGCCACGTCCACCCTCTACCACAGCGTCGGCACGCCGCAGTTGAAGCGGACGCTGCGGATGCTCGACCACGTCGCCATTTTCCTCCTCATCGCGGGCACCTACACGCCGTTTGCCGGGCTCCTCATGCGGAGCGGATGGGGCTGGTCCGTGCTCGCGCTGGTGTGGGGGCTCGCCCTGGCCGGCTTCGCGGATCCGATGCGTGCCGCGCTGCCCATTGGAGGGCTGCTCCTCGTTGTGACGGGTGGGCTGGCCTACACGATCGGTGTTCTCTTTTACGGCTGGCACTCCCTCCGGTACAGCCACGCCATCTGGCACGTCTTCGTCCTCGTCGGCAGCATCTGCCACTACGCCGCCGTGGTGCTGTACGTGCTCTGAATGGAGAGACGGAGGGGAGAGGCGAAGGGCGATTAGGCCGCAAACGAATAGGTGCCAAGCTCCTCGCCCAGATCCGTGTGCGGGAAGATGGAGCGGGCCTCGCGCAGGCGTTCGCTCTTGTCGCCAGGAGGGAGGTGGACGAGGAGGAGGCGATCCACGTCCGCTTCGGCGGCCACCTCCGCCGCCCCGGCCGCCGTCGAATGGTTGTCGGTCTCGCCGCCGTTGGCCTCGTGGACAAGCACGTCCGCGTCCTGGGCCAGGCGGACGACGCTCGACGTGGGGGCCGTGTCGCAGGAGTACGCCAGGACGTGGTCCGCGTCGGCGTGTTCGAAGCGGAGGCCCACGTTCGGCGTGTCGCCGTGGTCGACGGGCGCGGCGGTGACGGTCCAGGGCGCCGGGGTCCACATCCGCGCGCCGCGCTCGTGCTCCACCTCGCGCCAGTCAATGGGCGGGAGGCCCTCCCAGCCCTCATGCACGGGTGTGAAGGCGTCCCACGTCCGCCGGGCTTGAGCCAGCGCCGGCTCGATGCCGCAGACGGGAATGGGACGCTCGCGTCCGTCCAGCCAGATCTTTTCCATAAAGAGCGGAAAGCCGCTCACATGATCCATGTGCGCGTGGGTCACGAGGAGGCCGTCCACGGGGTCGATGGACAGCCCGCAGGCCTGGAGGCGCTGGAGCACGTCGCCCCCACAATCGACGACGAGCGTGTTCGGGGGCGAGGCGTCATCGGACACCGCGAGCATGGTGGTGGTGCGGTGCGGGTCGCTGATGGCGGC
>PXSX01000263.1:5096-7775 GCA_003022655.1 Bacteroidetes bacterium QH_1_64_81
GTGAGGCCGGCCAGCGACGCCCGGGCCTCCGAGGGAGGGAGAGCACTGAGCAGCGAGCGAGCGTTCGCCGCCAGCGACTCCATCTTCGACCGCGCGTACTCAATGCCTCCGTGCTCGTCCACGAACGCCCCGATGGTGCGGAGGTCGTCGCGGTCCTTGTCGTCCTGGTCTACGATCTTGAGGATGCGCTTCTTCTCGCGCCGGTCTGCCTCGCGGAGAGCCACAATGAGGGGCAGGGTCATCTTCTTCTCCTGCAGGTCGATCCCAACGGGCTTCCCCGCGTCCTCGACGCTGAAGTCGAAGAGGTCGTCCCGGATCTGAAAGGCCAGGCCCAGCGTCTCGCCGAACTTGTCCATCCGCTCAATAAGCGCCTCGTCGTCGGTCACGCTCACGGCGCCGCTCTTGGTGCAGGCGGAGATGAGGGATGCCGTCTTGTCCGAGATGATGCGGAAGTAGGTCTCCTCGTCGATGTCCAGCAGGCGCGATTTTTCGATTTGTAGCAGCTCGCCCTCGCTCATGCGGCGCACCGCGTCAGACAGGGTGTGGAGAATGGAGTAGTCGCCGTGGTCGAGCGAAAGCAGGAGGCCGCGACTCAGCAAAAAGTCGCCCATCAGGACGGCAATTTTGTTCTTCCAGAGGGCATTGATGGAGAACACGCCCCGACGCTCCTCCGCGTCGTCCACCACGTCGTCGTGCACGAGCGTGGCCGTGCACAGCACGTACTGCGTGATCTTGTCCAGCAGCATGTGATCCGAGCGCATCGCCTCGCGGAAGTAGGAGCGAAACGCCTCGAGGTCGTCCTCCACCGGCACGCGAATGTCGTCGAGCGTGGTGGGGATGGGCCGGTCGAGGGCGAGGGGCTCCCCGTCGAGATCGGGGGCCTCGGCGGAGGGGCGGCCGTTGGCACTGGCGGAGAGGGCGTCGGGCATCTCAGTTTTCAGTTTGGATTGAAAGCCACTACAGCAGATACGGGGCGGGCCGGGAAAAGGTTTGGTAATTGATGCGTGATCCGTGACGCGTGAGGCACTGGCTGGAATAATCAGAACGGGACATCCATCACGCATCGCTTTTCACTCATCACGATTCAGTCATCCAAACTGATACGCCCGGCGTCGCAGGAGGAAAAGGAAGAAGGGCACTCCACACAGGGCCGTCAAGATGCCCACGGGGAGCTCCTGGCCGGGCAGAAGGGTGCGGGCGGCGAGGTCGGCCCAGCAGAGAAAGATGGCCCCGGCCACGAAGCTGAGGGGCACGAGGCGCCGGTGCGGCACGCCCACCAGCAGGCGCACGGCGTGGGGTACGATGAGGCCCACGAACCCGATGGCGCCCGACACGGCCACCAGCGCCCCAGTCACCAGCGTCGCCAGGACGATGAGGCCCCGCTTGAGCGCTTCCACGGGCATCCCGAGGCTCTGGGCTGGCTCCTCGCCCACCAGCATCGCATCGAGCGGGCGGGCCAGCACTAGCATCGCGCCGAGGCCCAGTGCCGTAGCGAGCGCCGGAACGAGAAGAAGGCCCCATCGGGCGCCGCTCAGAGAGCCGAGCAGCCAGAAGAGCACGGCGCGCAGCTTGCCGGGCTCCGGCGAGGAGAAGGTGACGAAGGAGGTGATCGACGCCATGAGGGCCGACATGGCGACCCCCGCCAGCAGCAGACGAGCCACCGACACGCGCGACCCGTCGCGGGCGACCAGATAGACGATGGTGATGGACACGAGCCCCCCGGCAAACGCCGCTACCGGCATCGTCAGGGTCTTCGTCAGCAAGGGGGGGAGGAAGCCGAGGTAAAAGAGCGAGGCCCCCGCCGACGCGCCGCTAGAGATGCCCAGAATGTACGGCTCTGCGAGAGGGTTGCGCACGAGCGTTTGCATCGCCACCCCAATGATGGAAAGCCCTCCGCCGACGATGCAGGCCAGCACTGCCCGCGGCAGGCGCAGCCGCCACACGATGCGGTCGAGCGTAGGATCGAGCGCCGGGCCCACGCCGAGCAGGTGGTGGGCGAGCACCCGGTAGGGATCGGTCCAGGTCGTGGTTGTGCTGCCCACCGCTACGGCGGCCCCCACGGTGGCGACTAGGATCAGAGTCAGGCCCAGACCGACGAGCCACGGTCGCCTCATGGGTCGGATGGAGTGGGCGACGGAGAGGACGAAGCGTTTGTGGAGCGGACGGATGACGGCGAAAACAGCTCCGGATGGAGCCGTTGGGCCAGCCGGCGGGCCCCCTGCAGAATTCGGGGGGCGGGCCGGGCGAAGAGGGCGGAGGGAAAGCTGTAGACCCGATCGTTCCGAAGCGCCGGCACCACGTCCCACGCAGGATGCAGATGGAGCAGTCGCGACGAATCGTACTCGGGTCCCCAGAGCCCCACGATCACGTCCGGCTTTTCGGTGAGTACGTATTCCTCGCTGAGGGTAGGGGCTCGGGTGTCGATATCGGCCGTGATGCTGCGCCCCCCTGCCAGTTCCACCAGCGTGTGCACGTAGCTGCCTTCGCCGAAGCTGTAGAGCGTATCGTCGCCCACCAGCACCAGCACCCGGGGGCGTTGCTCGGGCGGCAGCGAGTCGGTCCGGGCCCGTAGCGCCTCGATCTCCCGCTGCAGGGCCGCGGCACTGTCCGCGGCGGCCGCTTCCGTCCCGAGGAGGCGGCCCGTAGTCCGGATTCCCTCGATAATGTCGTCGACGGTCT
>PXSX01000264.1 GCA_003022655.1 Bacteroidetes bacterium QH_1_64_81
CGCCATCCGGCAAACAGGGTGGCGAGGACACCGAGAAGGAGGAGTGCAGTCGTCATGCTGCCGGAAGCAGGTGGTGAAAGACAACCGACCCGTCACTGATCGCCCAGGGCCGACTCGCCCAATAACATCAAACGCACGCCACCTCTGTGCAAGGCAGTGTCCAGGGCTGACCTACGAGTTTTCCAGGAAATGCCGGAGGCCGGACAGCACCGGTTCGGGCTGATCGAGGTGGCCGAAGTGGCCCGCCCCCTCAAGCTCCACGAGACCACAGTCGTCAATGGTCGTCTCCATCACCTCCATCTGCCGGCGGGAGACGGCGTCGTCCTCCGTGCCCCGGAAGAGCAGCGTCGGGACCTGAATCTGGCGTAGCTCCTCGTCGAGATGGTAGTTCACAGTTTTAACGAACGTCTCTCGCATGATGCCCTCCTGTGCATTGTAGTCGGTGGACCCGAGCAGGCGCCAGATGAGCGAATGTCGAAGCCAGTCCTCGACCGGAGGCTGGACGGACGACGGAAGCGCCTGCACGGGGGCCTTGAGGGCCGTCGCGAAGCCCGACCGCAGATGATAGGCCCAGGAGCGCTCCGGCTCCACCCCGGATGGGCTGATGAGGGCGAGCCGGTCGATTGAAGAGGAGAAGTCCGGCTGGCTGGCCATGTAGAGCGCAATTCGCCCCCCATTCGAGTGTCCAACGACCGCGACACTCGACTGAATGCGAGTCCGGATGTAGTCGCGCAGCACTTGCGCGTGCCCGGTTACGCCCCATGGCTCAGGGGGTGGGGGCGAGCCTCCGTGGCCCGGTAGGTCTAGGGCGTGGGTCCGGTAGGCATCGGACAGGCCTTCTGCGAGGGGGCGCATGTCCTGGAGGCTTCGTCCCCAGCCGTGCAGCAGGAGGAGGGACGGAGCATCGGAGGACCCTCGGACTTCGACGTTCAAATTGTAATCCGCCACAGAAACGCCGAACGTCGAGTGAAGAGAGGAACGAGACGACTGCTTGGGAAACCATCTGTTTGTGGGGGCGTTCCGGCAAACGAGTATTGTCCCGTCTTCTGGCTTCACGCCAAGTCTCAATCCGTGCGGTCATCACGGCCCCGAGTGTTTTCGGGGAATTCCTCGCCGACGTGAGGACATCTTGCTTTCTCACGTTGAACCATGGGCCCGGTCGACGTTGGGCCCTGCGGTGCGACGTGCAGTACGGTTGTCGAAGGGCGACGACAATACCCACTGGGCTTTTTGGGGGAAGGTACAAAGACTTTTCCGCTCCCGATCCTGTAGGCAGTGGATGCGTCTCTGAGTGCACGGTCCCCTGGTAGGAAGCTGCGACGGGCAGGGGACGTCCGTTTCGATGTCGGTCCCGCCTGCTGACTTCCAAACCTGTAACTAGCAGTCCGGCTTTGAGCATTCTCCTGTCTGGAGTTCTTTCGTCTGCTCGTCTCTCCGAAAGAGCAGGATTTCCCGAACGCACGGCCCGATGATCGGGCGCCGATCAGGGCCCAGGATCAAATCCGGCATCCGGGAACGGCCCGAGTTCGAGGAAGCCCCGCTCCCTCACTTCAGTGTCGCGAAGTGGGAGGCTCGTTGAGACTGCGTCACGCAGGCGAGTCCAATCTGGAGGGGACGCTCATGCCGCTCCACATTGCGTATTGGCAAGGGCCCTCTGCTAACGGCTCTTGTCGGCTTCATCATTCATTGTAGAAAACCGACTATGTCAGAAAACGAGAATAAATCATTTCGTAGGCTTCTCGAGCTCATCGGCGAAAAGAAATACGGCTTCATGCGCGAGTTGCGGCCGGCCCTGCCGAAAGATGAGGACGATCCGTTCATGCCACCTCCCCTTATTGGCAAGTTCAACCTTCGGGACGGGGTGGTCATCGAAGGGGACCTGAAGCCGGGCCGCAAGGGCGGCATGCAGGTCGGATGGATCGACACCGTCATGGGACTGCCCCCGGAAGAATGGGCTCAGCTGAAGGACTTTGACCAGGGGGCGAGCGTCTACCCGGACGAGAAGCTGGACCTCATCACCAACCCCGACGACGAGTCGATGCGCGTCCTCGACCTTGTTGCCCCGCTCGGCAAAGGACAGCGGGCCCTCATCGTCTCCCCCCCGCGAGCGGGGAAGACCATTCTGCTGAAGGACATTGCCGCGGGCATTACGGAGAACCACTCCGAGGTCGAGCTCGTCGCACTTCTGGTAGACGAACGTCCCGAGGAGGTCACCGACTTTCGTCGCACCACCGAGGCCCAGGTGTTTGCCTCCTCCAACGACCGCGGCGAAGACAACCACGTGCGCGTCTCCACCCTGGCGATGGAGTACTCGAAGCGGCTCGTCGAGACGGGCAAGGATGTCGTTGTCCTTCTCGACTCTCTCACCCGGCTGGGCCGAACCTTCAACCTCTGGGTGGACGGCAGCGGACGGACCCTCTCCGGCGGCCTTGACGCCGAGGCGCTCAAGGTGCCCCGCCAGATCTTCGGGTCGGCCCGAAACATCGAGGGCGGCGGCTCGCTCACGATCATCGCGAGCGCGCTCGTCGACACCGGAAGCCGGATGGACGAGGTCATCTTCGAGGAGTTCAAGGGCACGGGCAACTCCGAGATCGTGCTCGACCGCAAGATGGCCGACAAGCGCATTTTCCCCGCCGTCGATCTTCGCGAGAGCGGCACCCGGAACGAGGAGCGGCTTCTTGGCGAGGTGCGGCGCAAGAAGCACAATCAGCTGTTCCGCGCCCTCAACTCGCGGGAACCGATTGAGGCGATGCAGGCCCTGCTCCGCCACCTGCGGAACAGTCCCTCGAACGCCCACCTCTTGAACGAACTCGTCCCGGAGTGATGGACGAGGGAAGTGCCGACGTTTGACTGTGGGAGCTTCGTCCTTCGATGGCGCCGAATCCGGCGCTGAGTATCGAGGGCATGAGAAGATGAGTCATGAGGGGATGAGTCGTGAGGGCATGAGTCATGAAGGTACGGGTCACGAGGGGGCACGAGGTCTCCGGAGAACGCAGAGAAGAGCTGCAAGCTCATTAGACACCGGTGAGTGACGTCAAGAGGGGCTGTGTCCAGTTCGATGAGGCACCGGCCCTGGTTGGCGGAGCAAGAGACGGCCAGGGCGGTCGGGAAAAGTGTTCGGAACGGAAAGGAGCGTTATGAACACCGGGGCCAATGTGTCTGGAGAGTGCGTGTAC
>PXSX01000265.1 GCA_003022655.1 Bacteroidetes bacterium QH_1_64_81
CGCCGACGAGGTCCGCTACGAGTACCTCGACGGGCGCGTCTGGGCTCTCGCCGGGGCCGCGCCGCCTCATAATCTGGTGAAAGACAACATTCGAACAGAGTTTCACACCCGTCTCCGTCCCCGGGGGTGCCGCAGCTTTACGTCCGATCAGCGCGTCCAGCTTACCGAGGAGCGGTACGTCTACCCCGACGTGGCGGTCGTGTGCGGCCCGCCCGAATATACCGACGAGTCGCCGCCGTCGCTCGTGAACCCGGAACTGCTCGTGGAAGTCACATCCGCCTCCACTGCCGACCGCGACCACCAGGACAAGCTCGACGCGTACCTCCAGCTCGACAGCCTCCAGGAATACTGGATCGCCTCTCCTTCGCGGATCTTGATCACGCAGTACGTGCGGCAGGATGACGAGTGGGTGGTCCGCTCGGTGCGGAATCGGGAGGCCGTCCTCCGGTGTGAGGCGCTGGACATCGAGCTGGACATGGACGACATCCACGCGCTCGTCGACACCGAACACACGGAACAGAACACCGCGGCGGACGACGACTCCTAGCCCCCGCCTCGCCCCCCCCCTCTGGCCGTAGGGAAGGGGACCTCGTCACGCGTACCTCCTGAACTCATGACTCGCCCATCATGACTCGTAGCGCAAGGGGTCGAATATCGGCTCCTTCGATCCGGCCAGTTCCTCTCGCCGAACGTTGAAAAACACACACGAACCGTCATGGAACCGATCGAAAACCGCGTCGCCCAGGGTGAAATTGAGGTCTACAACCTGACCGATCTCTGGGACGACGCCCCCATCACGGAGCTCGACATCAGCCCCTTTCTCGTGGAGGGCCTCATGCTGAAGGAGAAGGTCTTCCGGGACGCCGTGGAGGAGGCTCAAGGGCACGGCCCGCTCTACGACCATCGGGCGGAAAGGGGAACTCTTGCGCGAATACTACACGGCGGCCCTCGCGGAGGAGGACTGGTCGGTGTACGAAGACAAACCGGTCGTCATTAAGGGCTGTGGGGACGACGTGGTGCCGGAGATGGCCTACGTCCGCGCCACGCAGAAGCTGCAGGACGTCGCCCGGAAACTGATGTACGGAGAGCCGTGCTCCTCCGTCCCGCTCTGGCGTCGCTCCCAGAACGACAAGCCCAAGCCCGACGCCGAGGCCGTAGGGGTGAAAAAGCCGGATCTGCCCAGCCCGAATGCCTGACTGGTTTGCTTCGGGCGGACCGCAGATCTCTTGCGTTCGCACGCTGGTGTACCCTCCCGGACTGTTGTTGCGGCTTCCTCCTCTCCTGCTCCCCTATGTCTGATGGCACCGTCGACACTGCCCCCGAGGATTCGTCCGGCACAGCGTTGATCGGGCAGCTAATGCGAGGCCTCGGACAGAGTCCCCGCTACCGCCTCGCCCGGCGGCTGTACCACCGCCACGAGACGTTCTTCCCCCCAATTTTCTTCCTTGGGGGCGTGACCTGGGACGCCCTGACCCTCCAGCGAATCGGGGCGCTGATCGACAACGTCACTCTCGGACTTTACCTCGTTCTGCTGGGCAGCTTCATTGTCCTGACCCTCCTCGACCGCAACGACTGCTCGCTTCACCCATCTCTCCGGGCTCTTAACACGTGGTCCATCGGAGCGATCCAGTTCCTGGCCGGGGGGCTCTTTAGCGCCTACGTCATTTACTACACCCGGAGCGCCTCACTCACCACGGCGTCGCTCTTTCTGCTCGTGCTGGTGAGTCCCCTCGTGGCGAACGAGTTGATCTGGAGCCGAAAGCGGAGCAGCTATGTGCTGATCGGGCTCTACTTCCTGGCCGTCTTTTGCTATTTTACGTTCCTCCTGCCCGTCCTCCTGGGCACGATGGGCTTCTGGGTCTTCCTGGCGAGCGGCGTTCTGAGCATAGGAATCGTTTTCGCCCTCCTCCTCTTCCTTTGCCTGCAGGGCGTCTTCAGGGATCTGCGCTCGTTTGTCGGGGTCCTGTGCCTCATAGGGATTCTCTTCGGCGGCCTCGTCACCTTCTACGTGCAGGGATGGATCCCGCCCATTCCCCTCGCGCTCCGGCACGTGGGCGTGTACCACGACGTGGAGAAGACAGATGACGCCTTCCTGCTCCGCCAGGAGGAGGGGTCCAAGGCTCGCTTCTGGGCTCAAAAAGGGGACGATCCGTTCTACTATTCGTCTGCCGACACGGTGCACTGCTTCGCGGCCATCTACGCCCCCACCGATTTCCAGACGCGCGTGGCCCACCGCTGGCAGCGCTACGCGCCGGGGCGCGACGCCTGGGTAGAGACCGATCGGATCACGTACCAGGTCGTGGGCGGACGCAACAACGGCTACCGGGGCGTGACCTTCAAACGCCGCGTGGAGCCCGGTCGGTGGCGGGTGAGCGTGGAGACGGCGGCGGGGCGGCCCATTGGTCGCATCTCCTTCGAGATCATCGCGTCCGACTCGTCCCGCGAAGCATCGTTTACGACCCGCCGCTACGAGTAGCGGACTGTTCTTTCCTCCATTCAGTTTTCCTCCATGCACACCGATCTCTCCGATCAAACTGTTCTCGTCACTGGGGCAAGCCGGGGCATCGGGCGGGCCACTGCCACAGCGCTTGCGGAGGCCGGCGCCACCGTAGCCGTGCACTACGGCCGAAGCGCCGACGCCGCCGGCGAGGTGGCCGCGACCTGTGGCGAAGAGGCGCGCCCCTTCCAGGCCGACCTGTCGACACTCGACGCGACCAACTCACTGATCGATCGAGTGGTGGACGCGTACGGTCGGCTCGATACCCTGGTGCTCAACGCCGGGGTGGCCGTACCGGCGCCCATGGACGCTTCGACCGAGCGCTGGGCCGACGCGTGGAGCGAAACGATGCACGTGAACCTGCGAGCCCCTGAACTGCTCTGTCGGCACATCCTCCGTCACTTCCAGCGCCAACAGCCCTCGGGGGGACGCATCGTCGGCGTGGCCTCCCGCGCAGCCTTTCGGGGCGACACGCCCGACTACGTGACCTACGCTGCCTCGAAGGCGGGCCTCGTGGCCCTCACCCGCTCCATCGCCCGCGGCTTTGGGGACGACGGCGTAAAAGCGTTCACAGTCGCTCCCGGCTTCACCCGAACCGACATGGCCCAGGACTTCATTGACGAGTACGGCGAAGAACACGCCACGAAGGACCTCGCGCTCGATCGGCTCACGGAGCCGTCTGACGTGGCGTCGGTCATCGTCTTCCTCGCCAGTGGACAGGCCGACCACGCCACCGGCACCACCATCGACGTCAACGCGGGCAGCTATGTGCACTAGTCAGCGCGTTTTGTTACCTTTCTCTTAGTCCCGTTTTCCCCGATCTCTCTTCTACGCTTCAAAAACAAACGCGAGTTCTCATGACCCTGCTCGAGCTGCTGTTCCTACTGCTCATCGCGGCCATCGCCGGGGGCCTGGGCCAGGCCCTCTCCGGATATTCCCTCGGCGGCTGCCTGATCTCCATCGTCGTCGGGTTTATCGGCGCCTTCCTTGGGCTCGGGCTGGCGCGCTGGCTCGCCCTCCCGGAGCCGTTCCCCATCACTGTGGGCGGAAATAGCTTCCCGCTGCTCTGGGCAATCATCGGGTCGGCCCTCTTTTCCGCAATTCTCGGCGTCTTGAGTCGGAGACGGGCTCGTCGCTGAGGAACGCGATGGAAGGGGGCCGTGCACCCCGCCGGAGATGGAATCCGTCTTACCGATCTGTGAAGAAGTTTCTGAAAACTGTGTCGACGCGTGCGAGCGATTGGGCGTCTGAGGGTGTGGGGGAGTGGGAGAACGGAAGCATGGAAGCGTGGGGGCGTAGGCGGATTTGGCTCCTGCGTTCGCCGACGCTGCACTCCCACACCC
>PXSX01000266.1 GCA_003022655.1 Bacteroidetes bacterium QH_1_64_81
GAGTCGGCGCTTCAGTTCATCGAGCGAAGGCGGGGCGATGAACAATACCAGGGCCTCGTCGCCGAAACTGCGCTTGACGTTAAGGGCCCCGTTCACGTCGATGTCGAGCAACACGGGCCCGTCTTCCGATCGATTCTCTACCTCCGAGCGAAGGGTCCCGTAAAACTGATCCGGATAGACCTCCTCGTACTCCAGCAGATCGCCGGCCTCGATTCGGGCTTGAAATTCTTCGGGTGTGAGGAAATGATAGTCTTCCCCGTCCGTCTCGTCGGGGCGAGGGGAGCGCGTGGTGGCCGATACGGAGAACTGCATCGTCGGCATCGCCTCCATCACGCGATGGGCGATGGTCGTCTTGCCGGCGCCGCTCGGGGCCGTGAGGACGACGATATTGCGGTCGGGCATGGTGCGTTAAGCGTTGAGTGTTCAGGGTTGAGGGTTAGGGGTTAGGGCGAAATGGGCATTCAAAACGCTCAACGCCCAACCCTCAACGCTCAACGGATTATTCCACGTTTCGAATTTGTTCTTTGATCTTTTCGATCTCCTCCTTCATCTCCACCGCGTACCGAGAGATCGTTTCGTCGTCGGCCTTGGCGCCAATGGTATTGGCCTCGCGGTGGATCTCCTGCGTGACGAACTTGAGCTTCCGGCCGGAGGGCTCATCGGCGTCGAGTGCCTCCCGAAACATCTTCAGGTGGGAGTGGAGGCGGACGCACTCCTCGGTCACGTCGAGCTTGTCAGCGAGCAGGGCGATTTCGGTTTCGAGACGGTCGGGGTCCAGGTGCTCATCGTCCATGAGCTCCTGGAGTCGCTCTCGGAGTTGGGCCTGCCGCTCCTCCACGCGGGTGGGGGCGCGCTCCTCGATGGCGTCGAGGTGGGCGTCGATCGCATGCGTTCGCTGCTCCAGGTCCTCCCGGAGGGCCGCGCCTTCTTCTCGCCGCATCTTCTGCAGGTCCTCGATGGCGGCGTCGAGGGCCTCGGTGACCGCCGGCCAGGCGCGCTGAATCTTGGCGGCTTCCCGCTCTTCCTCGCCCGCAAAGATATCCTCGAACTCGAGCAAATGACCGAGCCGGATCGGCTCCTCGATTTGCGCGGCCGCAGAGAGCTGCTCCAGGCGCCGCTTGTGATGCATGGCCGCATCGGCGTCCACGTCGACGGGCAAGTGATCGATGCCCTTCAGCTCGGCGGACACGTTGACGTCGAACTGGCCCCGCTCGAAGGCCTCCTTCACACGCATCCGCACGTCCGATTCCGTCTCGGGGAGCGGGTCGGGGAGGTGGACGAAAATGTTGAGATGGCGCTTGTTCGTCGACTGGATCTCGACGGTCGCCGTGGCGTCTTCGGTGCCGGCGTGGCCGCGCCCGAAGCCCGTCATGCTGCGAATCATGGGAGAGAACCGTGGGAGTTGAGTGTTGGGCGTTAAGCGTTGGATGTCGAGCCATCTGTGTTCAACCGATCCATCCCCAAGACCTGCAACGCGTAACGCATGGTAGATGGGGCCAAATCAGAAAAGCCGAGCCCGACGGCGACTCGGCCCTTCGAAAAACGAAATGTGGCACTCCAGAACGGCGGAGGGGGAGGGATTCGAACCCCCGGTACCGTGAAACGGCACACTCGCTTTCCAGGCGAGCACCTTCGACCACTCGGTCACCCCTCCGGAATGTGGAGTTCGGGATTTGGAATTCGGAATAGGGGGGTTTGGGCGGATCATTCTACACTCCACATTCCAAACTCCAAACTCGTCATACGTCCATGATCTGATCCTTCTTCTGCTCCAGAAGACCCTCGACCTGCCCGGTATGTTCGTCGGTGAGTTCCTGGAGGTCCTCCTCCGCTCCGTAGTATACGTCTTCCGAGAAGTTTTCCTCCTCGACGACGCGCTCAATCTCGTTCTTGGCGTCGCGGCGGGTGTTTCGGATAGAGATCTTGGCTTCCTCGGCCCGCTCGCGGCTCGTTTCCACGAGCTCCTTGCGCCGCTCTTCGGACGGCGGCGGGACCGGAATCCGGATTTTCTCACCGTCGTTGTTCGGGTTGAGGCCCAGGTCGGCCTTCATGATGCCGCGCTCGATGTCCTCCATTGCATTGCGGTCGAACGGCTGAACCACGAGGAGATCCGGCTGCGGGGCGCTCACGCTGGCCACCTGCTCCAGCGGCGTCTGGGAGCCGTAGTAGTCGACCGTCACGTTTTCGAGCATGGCGGGCGACGCGCGGCCGGCCCGGAGGGTGCGGAGCTGCGACTGCAGGTACGACACCGATTCCTCCATTTCCTCGTCGGCCTCGTCTAGAATATCTTGAATCGGATCGTTGGGCATACCAGGGCGGGCGGTTGATGAAGGGGAGCACAATGAAGCCCTCAGAAGGCCCCGCGAATCAGGCCGGGACGCGCTCAGTGGCGGCCTTTGCCTCATCCCAATGCACGCGGGTGCCCACAGTTTCCCCTTCGAGTAAGCGCCGCAAATTCCCCGATGCGGCCATGTTGAACACGATGATGGGCATCTTTGACTCCTGGCACAGGGTAAGGGCCGTCATGTCCATCACTTGCAGGTCGCGCTCGATGACCTCCCCACCGTAAATGCGTTCGAATCGCTCGGCGGAGGGATCCTCCTCAGGGTCCGCCGTGAAGACGCCGTCGACCCGGGTGCCCTTCAGGATGACGTCGGCGTCAATTTCGAGGCCTCGAAGCGCCGCGGCCGTGTCGGTCGTAAAATACGGGTGGCCGGTGCCGGCCCCGAAAATCACGACACGCCCCTTCTCGAGGTGCCGAATGGCGCGCCGGCGGATGAACGGCTCGGCGATCTCCTCCATTTTGATGCTCGACTGCAGGCGCGTTACGAGGTCGACCTGTTCGAAGGCATCCTGCAGGGCCATGGCGTTGATCATCGTGGCCAGCATGCCCATGTAGTCGGCATGGGCCCGCGTCATGCCCTGCATGGCATTCTCGACGCCCCGAAAAATGTTGCCACCCCCAATGACGACGGCCACCTCGGCCCCGGCCTCGACGGCAGACTTGACCTCGTTCGCGTAGTTGCGGAGCACCGTCTCGTCGATCCCGAAGTCGCGACTCCCCCCCAGCAGCGCTTCGCCGCTGAGTTTCAGCAGTACGCGCTGGTGCTCAAGGGAGGAGGCCGAAGCGTCGTTGGAGGTAACGCTCATGGTTCATTCCTGGGATTCCCCTCTCACGTTTCATGCCTCACAATCTTGCGGGAGAACGCGTATGTGCAAAATCGGCCCCGACACCGCGATCGAGGGCGGCGAATCCCAGCGTACGCGAGGCCGGATGCCGCCGTCAGTTCCACGGCACACCCGGCCCGATCAATCGGCGGGTCCCGCAAGTGTCTAGTCGCCGTGTCTAGTCGCCGAGGGCGTAGCGGACGAACCGCTTCACTGAGAGCCCCGCCTCGTCGAGCATTTCCTTGACCGAGACCGACGAGTCCTTGACGAAGGCCTGCTCCATCAGCACATGGTCCTCGAAGAAGCGCTCGAGCTTGCCCTCCACAATGTTGTCGATGACGTGCTCGGGCTTGCCCTCATTGACGGCCGCTTCCCGGGCGACCTCTCGCTCTTCTTCCTTCACCTCTTCGGGCACCTCCCCGCGCGTGACGGCGATCGGCTCCAGGGCCGCCACCTGCATGGCCACGTCGCGTCCGGCCTCCTCGACCTCTCCGTCGCCGTGGACCTCCACGAGCACGCCGAGCTTCGAGCCCGGGTGGACGTAAGAAATGATCTGACCGTCGGCGCTTTCGAGCACGTCGAACCGGCGGATCGTGAGCTTCTCGCCGATGCGTCCCGTGAGGGCCACCAGCTCCTCCTCGATCGTCGCATCGCCGTCGTAGGAAAGTGACCTGAGCGCGTCGAGGTCCTCGGGGGTCTCTTCGAGCACACGCTCGGCCACCGTCTCCGCGAACGACTGAAAGTCGTCATTGCGGGCGACGAAGTCGGTCTCGCAGTTGATCTCCGCGATCGCTCCGGTGTTTCCGTCGTCGGAGACGGCCGTGACCACGAGGCCTTCGTCGGCCTCGGCGGCAGCCCGGTCGGAGGCGACCTCCTGCCCTTTCTTCCGAAGAATGCTGACGGCCTCGTCAAAGTCGCCGTTGGCCTCCTTCAGGGCCTCTTTGCAATCCATCATGCCGACGCCGGTCGCGTCGCGCAACTCCTTCACCTGTTTGGCGGAAACACTCATGTCGTCGGAAAATCAGGGAACTCGTTCAGGAAATGGGCGCGTCGTGACGGGTTCTACGCAGCTTTCTTCTTGGCCTCCTTTTCCATCTTGCGTTCCTGGAGGCCCTTCTTGATGGCGTCCGTGAGGGTGGAGGTCACGAGCTCGATGGAGCTGAGCGCATCATCGTTCACCGGGATCGGGTGGTCGATATTCTTCGGATTGCCGTTGGTATCCACCATCGCGATAATCGGAATGCCGAGGTTGTTCGCCTCGCTCACCGCAATGTCTTCCCGCTCCACGTCGACGATGTAGATGGCACCGGGGAGATTGGCCATGTCGCGGATGCCGCCGAGCGTGTCTTCGAGCTTTTCGTGCTCGCGCATCCGCATCAGCTTCTCCTTCTTCTTTAGCTTGTCGAGCGTGCCGTCCCGGTCCATGCGCTCGATCTCCTCCATGCGGCGAATAGACTTCCGAATCGTTTGGAAGTTGGTCATGGTGCCGCCGAGCCAGCGGTCCACCATGTGGGGCATGCCGCACTCTTCAGCGTGCTCGCGGACGATGTCCTGCGCCTGCGTCTTTGTGCCCGCAAACAGGATCTTCTTGCCACGCTTGGCAAAGCGTCGGGCAGCATCGGCGGCCTTATCGAGGAGGACCTGCGTCTGCATCAGGTCGATGATGTGGATGTTGTTCCGCTCCATGAAGATGTATTTCTCCATGCGCGGATTCCACCGGCTCGTGAGGTGCCCGAAGTGGGCTCCGGCCTTCAGAAGCTCCTCAACCGTGACGCGGTGAGAGGATTCTTCCTGC
>PXSX01000267.1 GCA_003022655.1 Bacteroidetes bacterium QH_1_64_81
CGCCGGATTCGCCGAATGTGTGAGAGGAAACGTGGAGCCGTGAGGACCGATCCACGGGAGGCGACGTAAAGGAGCGAGGAGTGCACGGAGCCACCCAGGGTCTTTCCGGCGCCTCTCTTCTGCCTGGGCACCTCCTCACGTCTCCCTCTTTCACTTCACCTATTTCGCTTCCCCCAATGCTCGACATGGACTCGATTCTCTTCCCGACCGACTTCTCTTCGGTGGCCGAGGACGCGTTCGCCCACGCCGCCCACCTGGCGCTGCAGTCCGGGGCCACGATCTGCGTGTTTAACGTGGTCACGCCGAACGAGGGAGACACGTCGAACCCGATGGACTTTCTCCCGGTCACCCCGGTGGAGGGCGAGGCCGTAGACACGGCGACCCCGCAGCGCGTAGAGGTGCAAACCGTCACGCAGGAGCGCGGCACTGTGCCCGTGGCGTACACCCAGACGGACAGCGCTTCGCCCCAGACCGCCATCGTCGATCACGCGACCGAACACGAGGTCGACCTCGTGGTGATGGGCACGCACGGCCGCAAGGGCATGGACCGTCTGCTGAGCGGGAGCGTCGCCGAGGCGGTGGTGCGGACGCCACGGCCCTCGCTACGGCCTACGGTGCGCCCATCGACCTCCTGCACGTAGTGGAGGAGACGGCCTTTCCCACCGCGTATGGAATGGATTCGCTCACGCCCTCTCATCCGGATGTGCAGGAGCGAGCGCGCAAGGCGCTCGAAGCCCTGGCGGCAGAAATCGAGGACTTCGACGAGCCGTTGAACACGCACATCCTCGCCGGCTACGCGGCGCGCGACATTGTGGACTTCGCCGAGGAGTACGCCGCCGATCTCATCGTGATGGCCACGCACGGCCGCACGGGGCTCCAGCGGTTTCTCATCGGGAGCGTGGCGGAGAAGGTGGTGCGTAGCGCCCCCTGCCCCGTCTTCACCGTCAAGAGCTTCGGCAAGTCGCTGGTGCCGCGGCGAGAGCGCGAGGCGTAGAGCGGTCGCCGAGGCGAC
>PXSX01000268.1 GCA_003022655.1 Bacteroidetes bacterium QH_1_64_81
GCCGTCTTCGGTGGAGGCCGAGGACGACTCTGTAGTGGCGGGATCGTCTGTGGAGGCGGAGGGCGCGACGCTGTCCGAGCAGGCGACCACGCCGAGCGTAAGCGCGAGGCCGACCGCCACGAGGGCGGTGCCGAGGGCGAGGCGGGAGGAAAGAAGCGAAGGCATCGATGAGCGCATGGCAGAAAGACGGTCTGTGAGGGAGGAGGGCGATTCGAAAAGCGAAAGCGCTCCGAGGCGACGGGGGCCACTGCCGTCGGCAAAGGTGGCCAGGAGGCGCGCGTAGTCCCCTACGGGGGTCTGCCCATCGTCGAGGACCGCCGCGTCGCAGGCCCGCTCTCGCGTCTCGTCGATCCGACGGCGAAGTCGACCGACCAGCGGATGGACGGCGAACACGGCCGCGACGACCCGTTCCACGAACTGGGCAACGTCGTCCCAGCGACGGATGTGGACCAGTTCGTGCCGGAGGGTCATGCGAAACGCATCGGGGGCTTCCATCAACCGCTCCGGCACCAGGATCACGGGCTGTCTCCCGCCCAGTGTGACCGGGACCGCGGTGTTCGAGGTGGCACAGACCCGCACTGGCCGACGAACGTTCAATCGATCCATCAGCCGATCTAGCTCCTCTTGCAATGGGGGCATCGTGGTGGGGGTGACAAGGTCCCGGACGCGTCCCAGGGCCACGGCGTTCATCGCGAGCCGTCCAAACTCAAACACGCCCACCGCGAGCGCGAGCACCGTGAGTCCGCCGATCGCGTGGTTCCATTGCCAAGAAAATTCAGGGGCCGGTGCCGCCGTCGATTCGACCGCGGGGAGCACCAGGACCGAGGCGTCGGGAAGAAGCGGCGGGGCTGGGGACTCCGGAAGGAGCTCGACCATGCCGGCCGCCGCAATGCTGATCGGCAATGCGGCGAGCAGGACCTGCGAAAGCCGATACTCGGCCAGCGGATGCAGGCGATCGGTTCGCTCCAGGAGGACCCAGAGCGGGAGGGCGAGGAGGGTCCACGCTGCGACTGGGAGCCACAACGAGGACGCCGCTGCCGCCCCGAGATCAGACAGAATTTCGAGAATCGGGGTCCACCACATGCCTTGCACTAGGTAGTGAGGGAGATTCGTCCTGCCTTCGTTCTCATTCCGTATCCGAGGCGGAAACCTCGATCTCCGGGAGCGACTTCGTCTCTCGACGGAGTTCGATGGTCATCGTCTGGGGACTTTCGGCCGTAACATCAATCTCCCTTGTTTTGTCCTCATAGCCCACACAGGAAACCATCAGTTTATGGGACCCAGGACGCAACTCGTCTGCCGCGAATTCACCGTCTTCATTTGTCGTGGCGACTCCCTCCCCGAACCCGACATGTGAAGACTGCTCCTCCGCCTCGTACATCCTGACGATATTGACGCGCGGGATCGCCTCTCCCGTTTGACTGTCGACCACCTGCCCCGAGAGAAGCACTTCTGCGTGTTTCTCGGCCTGGGTGATCGACTCGGTTGAGGGAGCGGTCGGTTTGTCTCCAACGTCCGAGCAGGCGGCGATGCCGACGACCAGACCGAACATCAGAAGACCGATTGCGAATCGGGGGAGAGGCGACCAGCGGCTGGCTGAAGACGGGTACTCGTGCATGGCTCGAATCCGATCATGGAGAGAGGGGTGAAGGTCGCCGATGCGCAGCGCAACACTGTTTCGGGAGTTCAGTGAAGCCGAAAAGCGATACAGGAGGGCGGCGTATTGAGACCGGGCACACGCTTCCGTGTCGAGCACCGTTGCGTCGCAGGACTGTTCGCGGAAGTGGGTGATGGACCGACACAGGATTCCGACGCCTGGATGGATGGCAAACAGCGAAGCGACGAGGCGTTCGACCCACTGCGCCAGGCAGTCGTAGCGCCGCACGTGGACGAGCTCGTGCGTAAGGGTCATCCGCAGCGCCTCCTGGTCGTCTGTCAGTGTTTTCGGCACGACAATTGTCGGGCGAAAGGCGCCTACCGTTTGCGGAACGATGTCGCCCGACGTGACCCACGTGCGCACAGGTCGGTGCACGGTCAACTTGTCGGCGAGCCGATTCGTGAGATGCTGGACGGAGGGGCTCTTGCAAAGGTCGCCCCGGTTCCGAAAACGAACCAGGGCGAGAATGTCGGCGAGAAACCTGCTTAGCCGATATGCGCCAATCGCACAGGCTGCGACCGTGAGTAGTCCGAATGCGTGCAACCACGCCCACGAGAAGGCCTGGTGCGACGAGATCGTCTCGGGAGAGGAAGAGAGAGGCGGGTCCGGTACCGGTAGATTCGGTGGGGGGCGAACAGCAGGAGCGAATAGGTCGAGATCCAAAACTCGTGGCCCGGCGATGCCGAGGAGAAGACCGATCGGCAGCGCAAAGAAGAGTCCCTGCCGTACTCTGTACTGCAGATGCACGTTGAACTGACAGCGCTGGAGCCCGACGTAGACGGGCATCGCAAAGATCGTCCACACCAGGGCGGGAAGCCACAGCGAAGAGACCGTCGCTGCTCCAAGATCAGCCAGAATGTCAAGAATCGGAGTCCACGTCATCGGCATCAGTGTCCTCTTCTTCGAGGGCATCGATGAGTGCCCTGATCTCTACCCGCTCGTCGTCGGAGAGGTCTTCCCGCTTCACGAGCGTCTGTACCAGCGCCGACGGAGATCCCTCAAACACCTTGTCCATTAGGCGCCGGAGGAGGCTGTGCTGGACCTCGTTCGGCTCTTGGGCGGGCTGGTAGACGTAGGAGCGGCCTTCCTTGTGGTAGTCGAGGTACCCCTTCTCCGCCAGCTTCTTCATCACCGTCATGATCGTGGTGTACGCCACGTCGCGATCCTCCAGGATCCGCTCGCGCACGTCGGCCACGGTGGCCTCGCCGAGGTCCCACACGTGATGAAGGACCTCCATTTCGGTTTCGCCGAGATGCGTGAGGGATTTGCGCTTCATGGCGGGGCGTTTTTGAGGCTTGTTACTACTACAGTAGTATTACGAAAATCGTAGAGAGGCAAACCGCGTTTCAGGATTGTTACATTTGGGAGACGCGCGGCGGTCACGACTGCAGCTGTGTCTTCGCATCCGGGGGCGAGTCGTGGTAGAGATGGGCGACCCGCTCCGGATCGGTGCCCCACATGTAGTG
>PXSX01000269.1 GCA_003022655.1 Bacteroidetes bacterium QH_1_64_81
CTCGCTCTGGGCGGCGAGGTGGCGGACGAGTTGCAGCGGGTTCACGACGGCACCCGTGGTCACGAACAGGCCGCCGTGGAACCCGGAGGCCCCGAGGCGGGCGTTGGTCTCGTCCGGGTCGAGATAGACCACCGGGGCGCCCGCCATCCGCAGGTGCGACAGGCCGGCGCGGAGGCGCTCCGCCTCATCACCAGTGCCCGCCGCCGTCAGGCTTCCGTCCGAGCGCCAGTCGAAGGCCGTGCCGCGCAGTTCGGTGGCGAGAAGGTCGCGGGTGTCCCGGGTAAAGGCCCACAGGCGTCGGGCCGCCTGCTTCCCGTATCGGTCCAGATCCGAGCGGTAATCCGTGTGGGTCCCCTGCAGGACAAAGCCCGCGTTCCGTCCGCTCGCCCCGGCCGCGAGGGTGCGGGCCTCCAGAATTCCCACCCGCAGCGACGGCTGTCGCCGATGGAGCCAATACGCCGTCGAACAGCCCACGATGCCCCCGCCGATCACAACTACGTCGTAGGCTGCCTCTCGCCTGCGATGGGCCTGTTGCCAGAACGAGGTTGTCATGCCTCCTGCGGCTGCCTGCTCGTTTTCACGCGGACGGGAACACCGGACGGCGTTGCCCTGCGGGAGACCGTACGCAAATGATCGGCCGCCCGTTCACTGGCGAATCGTGGGGGCTGCCCCGAGTCCTTGACTCTCTCCCCGAACGCCCGCGACGATGCGCTGCCACGGAGCGAACCCGGATCTCGCACGGGACGCGACTGCGGCGTCAGCGGCGGCCCCATCTGCTCACGTTTCCTCCTCGACGATGCGCGGCATCGCCTGCGGTGCGCACACGGCATGCGAAAATAGCATCGTGAACCGCCTATCGTGCCTCGCTACGCCTCTCGTGAGAATACCGGGCTAAGAGTCTGTTTCAATTTATCTCTCGGGCTCCGAGCGGCCTTGACGGGCTGCAAATCGCCCCTTCACTCGACCGGTAGCCCCACTACAGGCCTCGTTCAGGGTGCGATTTTCGC
>PXSX01000270.1:0-2047 GCA_003022655.1 Bacteroidetes bacterium QH_1_64_81
TGCTGAAGCAGGAGAGGCAACAGTTGTGACTGCATAACACAGTCGCTACAGCTGACAAGGGGCGAAGGGGCGGGTACCGGTATTGAGCGAAGAGAGCCAGACGTGTTCGACGCCAGTGACCGAGAGTGCTCACGCAAGCGGACGGATACTTCGGTGGGCGGAGTCGCTCGGCGAAGCAGCTTCTATTCGGCGAAGGAGAGCCCCTTGCAGGTCAGCTCGCCCCGTTATACCTACCCCACATTAGTCCCATGGTAGGTGCAATTATATCCTTTCTGCTCTTGGCTACAGGAGGTGCCGGGCCTCCCGGCATGTGCACCTGCGTGACCGAGAACAAGCCGCTCGACGAGAAGATTAGTGAGCAAGTTGAGGAAGCAGATCTCATCTTTGAGGGGGTCGTTCTCGAAACGCATACCTATCCTTCTTCGAAAGGCCGACGCCTTGCGAAGGAAGAGGACTCCCGCGTGCAGTTCGGATTCGGAAAACGGCTGTATGCTTTCTTCTTCGTGTCGAAGACCTGGAAGGGGCCGTACAAGCGAGATTTGGTCGTCTCCACTCTCCGTTCGGAATCGATGTGTGGCTACCCATTTGAGGAAGGAGAACGCTACCTCGTCTACGCATCCATCGAAGAGTGGGGACCTACGACCAGCATTTGCATGCGGACAGCTCCCACGGCCGAAGCGGCAAAAGACAAGAATAAGCTGGGGGAGCTCTTCGTGGAGATCTCCCGAGAATTCGACGCCGATTCGGGGACTCTGTTCAGGACAGCCCGGAAGCTGGCCGAGGCTCAAGGATATTCCCCACGGGTATCTTCCACTGATTTGCTCTTTCGAATCGGAGAGACACCGTTCGTCCTCAAGCTTAGGGAAAAGGGACAGCGAACCGAGGTGCGATTGGAGTGTCGGAGCGCGCAGTTGTCCAGTCAGATCAGGAAGAAGGCAGAGGCGTTCTTGAAAGAGGTGGGTGAGCGCACGAGGTCCAATCAGAGGTAGGCATAACACTTCATTGCAGCCGACGATTCATTGCAGCCGACGATGGGCTGATGCCGATTTCAGAAGTTGTCGTTTCTACTCCCTCTTCGTACGTTTTAAAGCCTGTTGCAGCTGAATATCACCGTTATGCGTAATTCTGCTATCAAATCATGATGACTCGTCTTGGTCTTTGGATTACTCCGGTTTTGGTCCTCGCTCTGATGGTTCCAGCTTCTTCAGCCCAGTCGCAAAAAGGGCTCTTTATTGCGCCAGAGGTCCGGACCATCCGCTTACTTGGTGAGCCAATGCCTCTCGTTGGCGTCCGACTTGGAAGCAATCATTCCAGTGGCTTCGCGTACGATATCGGCATCAACTTTCTCGTCGGCTCTGTTTCGACGAATCCGTCCGGGCGCTTCGCAGGTGGCGACGCTGTAGATGGGCTTCGAATGGCCTCTGGAGCGCTTCGATATGCCGGCTCTGTAGCGGAAGGCATTGGATACGAACTGGGAGGCTTTGTCATGGCAGGCTATGGTACCGGTCGTTTTTGTGGACAAACAGATTCGTGTGTCTCACCGAGCGTGTATGTGGGGGCCGGTCCCCAGGTAGGAGTCTCTTTCGCGCTTCAGAGATGGGTTGGGGTTCACGTCGGCGGCACTTATCCTCTCGACGTGCGCCAGTCGGAAATGGAGGCAGGGGCACCTTCGATGAGTTTGGGAATCCGCTTTCGACCATGACATCCCGCATAACACATCATTGCACCTGACCGTGGGCTGCTGCTGTTTTCTACGGGTATCGTCTCGGTTGCCTCAGTCGTAACTTGGTAATGCTCACGGCAGGTGAATTATCCCGTTCATCTGGGCCACCACCGGGCTCGCGCAGGGTCCCTCCACCACCGCCTCGTGGCCACGAACTGGCTCCGGACCGGGGCCTGGACGCTGCGGGCAGGACTCGTCCTTTGGATGCTGGGGCAGGGGCTCTGGCTGCCACGCGCCGAGGAGGCCCGACATCGGACCTGGCTTCCCTCTGACGCAAGCACATTCAGCCATTGTTGCCATCAATGGCCACGGGGGCCTCGAAAG
>PXSX01000270.1:2115-5820 GCA_003022655.1 Bacteroidetes bacterium QH_1_64_81
CCCTGCTCACAGTTTTCGCCAGAATCTATCCCTGTCCTACACCATGAAAGCCACCTGGAATGACGTCGTTCTCGCTGAAAGTGACGACACTGTCGTCGTTGAGGGCAACCACTATTTTCCGCCTGCGTCGCTGAACGACGACCACCTCGAGACGAGTGACCACCGCACCACCTGCCCGTGGAAGGGCAAGGCCCACTACTACGACCTGGTCGAAAACGGGGACCGCGCGGAGAACGCAGCGTGGTACTACCCGGACCCGTCCGACGCGGCCTCCGAGATCGAGGACTACGTGGCGTTTTATACCAGTCAGGTAGAGGTGAGGGAGTAGGTCCTTCTCAATAGGGGACGCTCGGAAAATTCTTTGCCAGCCGCAACTCGGGGTGCTACAGTGGACGGGATGAGTGTGGGCGTGTGGGCGTTCTTTCTCCCATACGCTCAAACGCCCAGACGCCCCCACTTGCCTGCACGGCTCGGCAACTGGACCTCCAACTGCGGTCGGCGCCCCGCCTCCCAATACCTACGCTCGACACCTGCTTCTTCTATGCCCCCCGCCAATTCGACCCCCGGCACGGTTTCGGACAAAGCCGACGTCTACACCGACACCCGCCGCCGCATCGACGCGCTGCTCGACGGACCGACGGACTGGATCGCGGTGATGGCGACGGTGGCCTGTGAGCTCCACCACTCCTTCGATCACTACGACTGGACGGGCTTTTATCGCGCCGTGTCCGATGACAAGCTGCTCGTGGGGCCGTACCAGGGTCCACACGGCTGTCTCCGGATCGACGTCGACCGGGGGGTCTGTGGCGCTGCGGCCCGCACCCGTGAGACGCAGCTCTGGCCGGACGTGTCTGAGGCCCCGGACCACATCGCCTGCCAGTCGTCTACGCAGTCCGAGATCGTCGTGCCCCTAATCACGCCGAGCGACGACCTCCTGGCCGTACTCGACGTCGACTCGGACACCCTCGGCGCCTTCGACGAGACGGACCGCGAGCACCTGGAGGTGCTGTGTCGAAATCTGGGGGAGCGGTTCGGCGACACAGCGCTGCGGTAGCGAGAAGTGAGGCGTGATGCGGACGTCAATACCGCCGCATGGACTCTCCTCACGCATCACTCCTCACGCATCACGGGTCACACGTCTGGTCGCGTGACCCACTGCCTGCTCCTCCTCGACCTGTCCCCTAAAGTCGACCTTCCTGCATGACGCTCCCCTGGATCCTCAAAATGGCGTGGCGTGACAGCCGCGGCAGCCGCAAGCGCCTCGCCCTTTACCTGTCGGCCATGGTCCTCGGGGTGGCGGCGCTCGTCGCCATTCGCGGCTTCGGCGCCAACCTGACCCGCACGGTCGATCAGGAGGCGAAAACGCTCCTTGGGGCCGACCTGAAGCTGGAGGGCGAGTCGCCCTTTTCGGACTCCACCGAGGCGCTTATCGATTCGATTGGGGGCGTCCAGTCGCGCCGCGTGTCGTTCGCCTCAATGGCCTACGTTCCGTCGACCGGCGGCACGCGGCTCTCCGCCGTACGGGCCGTAGAGGGCGACTTTCCGTTTTACGGCGCGCTCGAAACGACCCCTGATCGCGCCTCGGCCTACTACCAGGAGCGGAACGGGGCGCTCGTGGACGGGACGCTACTGGGGCAGTTCGACGTAGGCGTGGGCGATTCCATTCGCATCGGCAAGGTGCATTACCCAATCGTGGGCGAACTGGAAAAGGCGCCCGGGGAGTCCAGCTTTACGTCGGCCGCGAGTCCCCGCATCTATCTGCCCCGCGCCCGCCTCGACACGTCCCTCTTCGGCCGCGGGAGCCGCGTCGAATACGAGGTCCTCTTCCAGTTCGAAGACGATCGCGACATTTCGGCGCTCATCGCCGAGATCAATCCGTACTTGGGGCGGCACGACCTCGACGTCGACACCGTGGAGGAAGAAGCTGCGGACTGGCAGGACGGCCTCAGCGATCTGTCTCGCTTCCTGAGCCTCGCCGGATTCGTGGCGCTGCTGCTGGGCAGCCTCGGCGTGGCGAGCGCCGTGCACGTGTATGTGCAGCGCCGCCTCACGTCCATCGCCGTGCTGCGCTGTCTGGGGGCCAAGGCCCGCCGGACGTTCCAGATCTATCTCGCGCAGGCCGGGGTGCTCGGCATTGTCGGGGCCGGCCTCGGGAGCCTCCTCGGCGTGGGCCTTCAGGCCTTCGTGCCGCGCCTCCTCGCCGACTTCCTTCCGTTCGAGGTGTCGTTTGCGCTGTCGTGGACGGCCGTGGGGCTGGGGCTGGCCGTCGGAATCGGGGTCACGCTCCTCTTCGCGCTGTGGCCGCTGCTCGAGGTGCGGGGCGTCTCGCCCCTGAAGGCGTTGCGCACCGAGGTGGAGTCGTCCCCCGGCGGCTGGCGGGACCCGGCGCGGTGGGCCGTGGCGGCGGCCGTGGCGGCGGCGGTCTCGGGGGTCGCGCTCCTGCAGGCCCCGACCTGGAAAATTGGGCTCGGCTACGCGGCCGGGGTGGGCACCGTCTTCGGCGTCCTCGCCCTCGTGGCCCGCGGCATCATGGCCGGGGTGCGCCGCTTCTTTCCCACGTCCTGGGCCTATCCGTGGCGACAGGGCCTGGCCAACCTGTACCGCCCGCACAACCAGACGACCGTGCTGCTGCTGACGCTGGGCCTGGGCGTCTTCCTCATCACAACCCTCGTGCTCGTGGAGCGCACGTTGCTGGAGCAAATCCAGGTCGCCGGGGGCGAAGATCGTCCCAACCTTGTGATGTTTGACATCCAGAATGATCAGCTCGACGGCGTGACGAAGGAGGTTAAGGGGGCGGGCGCCCCGGTCCTCGCTCGCGAGCCGATCGTGACGACTCGCCTGCAGGCGCTCGGCGGCCGCTCCATCGAGGCCCTCCGACAGGACTCGACGGTGAACGTGGGCTGGGCCCACGAGCGGGAGTACCGCGTGACCTACCGCGACCACCTCACCGAGAGCGAAACGCTCGCGGCGGGCGAATTCGTCGGATCGGTGGAAGGCAATCCGCTGCAGTCGGGCCGGGCCGTGCCCATCTCGATGGAGCGGGAGATGGCCCGCGAGGAGCTGAACGTGGGCATTGGGGACACCCTTACCTTCGACGTGCAGGGACGATCCGTCAAAACGTATATCTCCAGCCTCCGGACGGTGAACTGGGGGCGCATCGGGACCAACTACTTCGTGGTCTTTCCGGAAGGGGTGCTCGAAGCGGCCCCGCAGACGCACGTCCTCCTCAGCCGGACCCCGAACGAAGAGGTCTCCGCCCGTGTCCAACGAGAGGTCGTCCAGAAATACCCCAACGTTTCGGCCATCGATCTCTCCCTCGTCCTCTCCACGTTCCGGGACCTGTTTGGGCGCCTCGCGTACGTGATTCGGTTCATGGCCCTTTTTAGCGTCTTCACGGGCCTCATCGTGCTGGCCGGGGCGGTGGTGGTGAGCCGCTACCAGCGGGCCGAAGAGAGCGTGCTGCTCAAAACGCTAGGCGCCTCGCGCCGCACCGTGCAGACAATCATGACGGTGGAGTACCTCTTCCTCGGGACCTTTGCCGCGATCACGGGCCTGCTGCTGGCCCTCGTGGCGGCGTGGAGCCTCTCGTACTTCGTCTTCAACGGCCCCTTCGTGGGCGCGCCCTGGGCCTTGCTGACGGCGTTCGTCGCCGCCGTGGCGGTGACGATTGGCATCGGGCTCTGGAACAGCCGCGGCCTCTACGAT
>PXSX01000271.1 GCA_003022655.1 Bacteroidetes bacterium QH_1_64_81
GCTTTGCTTGGCCTCCTCTACGATCAGCGCGTCCGTGCCGAGTCGGCCTTTACCGGTCCTCTCCGCCTCAAGGACCGTCTTGGCCACCTCGACATGGAAAAGGTCGCAGAGATGGACTTCGACGCCTTCCAGGAGCACTTCGCCGAGTCGCCCGCGGTACACCGCTTCATCAACAAGATGGCGGAGAACACGCAGAAGGTGGCCGCTCACATCGCCGAGGAGTACGACGGGGACGCCGCAAACCTGTGGAACGACGGCGCGGACCTGGACACGGTGGAGAAGCGGCTACAGGACTTCCCCGGCTTCGGCCCGGCCAAGGCCTCCAAAATCAAATATGTCCTGCACTACTTCGGACACCGCGACTTCTCAGAGTAGGAATTGTGCTCTGTCATGGCCCGCCATTTCGGCTCCGGAGCCTGAAAGCCCAAGTCTAGACCACGGTCTGGGGCGGGGGGCGTGCTGAGAGTCTGGGGTTTTGGGATCGCGCATTGAACCTGTGGAATGACGGTCCCCCCCGTTCTCACCCGACGTGCGCAACGTGGAGCTCGTGCTACCTGGAGACGAAGCGGTCGCCTTTCACAAACCACCGCCACGGCCGGTCCACCGCCTTCGAGATGCCGATGCGCGAGGACTGCGCCACCTCGTGCTCCTCTACGTCCGTTCCGGCGGCCAAGTAAAGCGACGGTTGCGTGAGGGCGGTTTGGTGAAACTCCTCCGCCACGTCGAAGGCCTCCGTGAGCTTGCCAGGGCCGTTCGTTAGATCCACCTCCCGCTCCACGCCGCGCCTCTTTCGCATAAACGCACGGCCGGACCGGGGCTCCACCGCACGAATCAGGACGGCCCCCGCGGTTCCTTCGGGCTCGGTGACCACGTTGAGGAGCCAGTGCACCCCGTAGATGAGATACACGTAGGCGGTGCCGGGCGGAGCAAACAGGGCCTGCCCTCGCCCCTTTCCGGTGACCTCCCCGGTGTCGGGGTCGCGCGACAGATGGGACGCGTGGCAGGCCGGATCGTCTTCGGTGTAGGCCTCCGTCTCCACGATCCGGCCCACGAGCCGCCCTCCCTCTGGATGCTCGTGAACGAGGCGGCTCCCGAGCAGGTCCCGGGCGACCGGGACGGTCGAACGATCGAAAAAGGCGGGCGGCAGGGGAGACATGGAAGTGTGAACAGTTGGGAGGGAGGCCAGTAGAGGCCGTGTTCGTCGTCAGTTCGAAAAATGTTGCCCATGTCTTTCTCCTCCTCTCTTGACGAGGTCATCATGGACGCCGCCGTTCAGGCGGAGAGCTATGGGGTTCTCGAACTCAATGTGCCCGGGGCGCATGTTCAACTCCAGCCCCACACGGAGGGCGACCGCATTCAGATTCGCGGATCTGTGCCCGGCGCAGCGCCGGAGCGCGCCCGCGAGGTGTTCGACCGGGCGGGGATCGCCACGCATCAGGCGAGGGACCGCCTTCACGTCTTTAGCGATCGCCGCTCGGGCGATGTCGAGGACTGGCGATGGCGGCAGCACACCCACCCTGCGGCGATTCTGCTTGAGATTCACCTCCCGCCCGCCATGGACGTGACCGCCCAGATGCCCAGTGGCGCGGTCACCGCAGCAGATCTCTCGGGCGCAATGGAGTTTGTCGTGTGGGGCGGATCGGTCCGCGCCAACCGGTTGGACGGCTCCCTCGACGTTCAGGGCAGCGGCGGAACGGTTTCGGTTCAGGACTGCTCCGGGTCGTCCCTCGATCTTCAGTGGACTGCCGGCGAGGTGGCGCTGGAACAGATCACGGGCGCGTCAACCACGCTTCGGGCACGGTCGGCCCCCACCACCGTGCAGGACCTTCACGGCCCTGCGGACCTCTCCGTCCACGGTGCCCCCCTCACGCTGCGCAACCTGAACGGCCCGTGCGAGGCACAGGTCCGGGGCGGCGCGCTCACCTTCCACGGCCCTCCTGCTCACGACACATTCCTCCAGACCGTCGGCGGCCCCGTGCAGGCCCTGCTTCCGCCGACCTGCTCCGCCACAGTCAGTCTTGCGGGCACGGAAGCGATCCTCGACGACGCGTTCGGCTTCGACGGCGAGCAGATGCCCGAACGCATCGTGGGGTCCCTCAACGACGGAGGGCCGAAGCTGCATGCCCACGCCGTCCAGGGCCCCGTCCGGTGCGCCGTCCGGAACGGCGCGTGAGGGGGAACCGGTGCCTTTCGCATCTTACGGGTTACGCGGCACGCATCAGTGCCTTTGCGCAACACGACTCACTCATCAGCCCCCTCCGAGGCCAAACGGCCCCAGCTCTTGGGAAAACACCCTGGATTCCCGGTCATTCCCGCTTGATCGCCAATGCGACGCCCCCCCCGGTGCCGTGGCAGATGGAGGCGAGGCCCCTCGTGCCACCGTGCTGGCGGAGGGCGTGGAGGAGCGTCACGGTGATGCGGGTGCCGGAGGCCCCGATCGGATGCCCCAGCGCGATGGCCCCGCCGTGCACATTCAACCGATCGTACGGCACGTCCAGCTCGCGGTGGAAGAGGATGTTGTTGATAGCGAAGGCTTCGTTGTTCTCGAAAAGGTCGTAGTCGTCGAGTGTCGTGTCGGTCGCGTCGAGGACGTTGTGGACGGCCGGGATCGGCGCCTCGGGGAAGCGCCACGACTCGCGGGCCGACCAGCCGCCCCGGTGTACCTGTGCGAGCGGCGTGAGGCCATGCGCCTCGACCGCGTCGGCACTGGCGAGCAGCACAGCCGCCGCCCCGTCGGAAATCTGGCTGCTATTCCCCGCCGTCAAGACGCCATCCTTCGCAAACGCCGGGCTCAGATTAGAGAGCTCGTCGGCGGTGGTGTCGGGCCGAATGCCCTCGTCGGTCGTCAGCGTCTCGGTTCCGGACCGCGCCTCGTACTCCACGGGCGTAATCTCGTCGTCGAACCGCCCCTCGTCGGCGGCCTCGGCGGCCCGCTGCTGCGATTGGGCCGCAATCTCATCGAGCGCCTCTCGTTCGATGCCATGCTCCGCGCAGAGCCGCTCGGTCTGCTCGCCCATCGCCTTCCCGCTATTCGGGTCGCTGAGGCCGTCCCGCTGCATAATGTCCTGCAACCGCTCGCCACCGGG
>PXSX01000272.1 GCA_003022655.1 Bacteroidetes bacterium QH_1_64_81
CCCTCGGTGTCCCACACGTGCGGTCCCTCTCCCTGAACGAGCGCCATCGGCATCTTGTCGTAGGTCGGGATCTCGAGTTGCTGCTCGATTGCGATGGTCTCAGCAGAATTCATGGGGGATGCCTGGATTGTGAGTGTGTGGGGGCGTGGGGGTGGAGAGCGTGGGAGTGGTGGGCGTGGGAGCACGGGAGAGGCGTATGTGCTTCCATACTTCCGCGCTTCCACACGTTCACGAGGGAGGAGCGAGAGCGGATTCGGGGAAAAGCCCGGCCGTTTCAGGGAGGTCGAGGGTGCGGTTGAGGTTCTGAATCGCCTGGCTCGCGGCGCCTTTTAAAAGGTTGTCGAGGGCGAAGCCGACGACGAGGACCGAGCCGTCCGTCGTCCAGCCGAGGTCGCAGAAGGGCGTGCCTACGACCGGCTGGAGTGAAGGGAGCGTATCCGGCGAACAGCGAATGCACGGCGCGTCGGCGTACGCGTTCTCGTACCACAAGGTGACGGGCTCACCCTCCTTCCTCGGAGACCATTCGATGTGCGCCGTTCCCCAAATGCCCCGGGTCCAGGGACCGGAGGCCGGCACGAAGTTGAGGTCAACGTGTGGGCCGAGCGTCTGAAGAATTTCAGGTTCGTGCTGATGGGCCAGCACCTTGTAGGGGCGGACGTTGCCGTCCCGGTCCGGGAAGTGAGTGGCAGCGGAGGCGGAGGCCCCCGACCCGGAGGCCCCGGTGAGGGCCGTGATGTGGGTCGTAAACTGAATATTACGACCGGCCAGTGGAGCCAACGCTAGCGCGATGCCGGTGGCGTAGCAGCCCGGATTTGCCACCAGCGACGCCTCGGCAATGTTGCCACTACACTCCGGCAGCCCGTACACCGCCTCGTTCAGCAATTCGGGCGCCGGGTGCTCCACGTCGAACCACTCAGGATAGATCTCCGGATCGCGGAAGCGAAAGTCCGCGCTCAGGTCGACGATCGGGCCGTCAAAGCCGCTCGCCATCAGCTCGGGAATAATCTGCATGCTCTGCCCGTGCTCCGCGGCAACCAGCAGCGCGTCGAGCGCCTCGAGATTCACATCGCTCGGAGCCGCAAATGTGTGGTCGACCTGCCCCTGCAGGGACGGATGGGCCGCGCCGATGGGCTGGTCGGCAAACGTGCGACTCGTCACGGCGTGCCTACCTGAGCGGTCTCAGCCGTTTCGGGAGCAGGGCCAGTTGATATTGGGGACGAGAGGGTCATCGGTGGATTTGAGAAAGGGGAAATGAGGGAAGGGGAGAATGTCGCTCAGTTGAGTATGAAATCCTGTGAGCGACCCCGAGGACTCGCGAATTACGGCGCGACGGCGAGTTCTTCGTCGGACGGCGACGGTGCCGCAGCAGCTGTCGCCTCGATTTCTTCCGGAAAAGCAGAGTCGGGAAGCGCCTGCACGACTTCGTTCACGAGCGCCGTGCTCTGCTGGAGGGCGTTGAGGGCCGTGATGCCGAGCTGCTGTTTGATGTAGCGGCGGCCCACGTCATTGTCCGTCACCGGCCCGGTCATCGCCGTGATGCCGGTGTGGTACCGCTCGCGGAAGGTTTGCTCGGCGGCCCAGGCGCCGGCCAAGTCGGTGGCCGCCACAACGTGCGCCTCGATGAAGGACTGCAGTTCCATGTCTGTCATGAGGTCGTCTACGCCGTAGTAGCCGACGAACCCATCGCCCATCTCCGCCACGATCACGTCCAGGTCCTCGGTCGCATTGAGGTGACGGATCACCCCCTTCGCAATCGGCGTGATCGCGTCCTCGACGGTGCAGGCGATGCCCGCGTCGGTGAACGTAGACACCGCGGTGGCCCCGTGCTCCTGCATCCGGCGCACGTCGCGCATCAGAGAGGCGCCCGTCAGCTTGGCGGCCCCCACGCGCAGCCCCTTCTCGGCGAGTCCCTCCACCACGCGGCAGGCCGCCTCCGTCTTGCCGGTGTCCATGGCCGTGCCGCTGACCGTCACGAGCGGCACCGACGATTCGAGCCGATGCACCATCTCCAGTGCGTCCTCCTGGATCCGCGCGTGGGTCCACTGCCCGTCTCGCTCCACCATGACGGCCCCGAGCACCTCCACCGGCAGCGCCGGGCCGAGGTCGGGGTGGGCCGCGGTGCACTCGCCGATCAGGCCGCCCAAATTGAGCACGTTCAGCGTATCGCCGGGGGCAATGTGGCGGGGCACGCGGCCGCTGTACCCCTTCAGTGCCTGCCGCCCGCCGAGCGTGCCCACGAGCACGTCGCCCTCTCGGACGTGCCGGAAGACACCGTCGCTGCACTCGACCTCGTCGTACTGGTCCTTCTCGTCGAGGGCGCGCACCACGACCACGTAGCCGTGCTGGGCCACGACGTAGGGCGAGAGCGTGATCGGCGACTCGATCTCGCAGTGCGCCGTGCTGGAGGCAATTTTGTCGACGGGACCCGTCGTGAAGGCGTCGTCGGTCATAACGGGGCGCGGGAGTAGAGAGCGTGGGAGTGGAGAGCGTGGGAGTGGAGAGTGCGGGAGCGCGGGGGTGTGAGAGCGTGGGAGCAGGGGGCTCTTTGTTGCTCTAGGAGCTACGCCGCAGCGGGCGCGGAGACCGTCTCATCGGGCGCTTCGGCGTCCCTGTCGGTGCGGGCCTGTTTGGCGAGCAGGGACGGGACGGCGGCGAGCGTGGTGTACCCCTCCGCGTCCCGCCCGTCCCACAGCGCGTTCTCCTCGCCGTAGGTGGCCGTGTCCGCGTCGAACATCGAGTGCGGGCTGTCGACGCCCTGCACCTGGGCGCGACTCTTGAACAGCTTCACCGTCACGGTGCCGGAGACCACGTCCTGGCTGTGATCGAGGAAGGCCTCGATGTCCCGCATCACGGGGTCGAAGTACTGGCCTTCGTGGAGCAGCCGGCCGTAGAGGTCGCCGAGCTTCTGCTTCTGGACCTGCTGCTGCTTTGACAGCACGACCTTTTCGAGCTCGCGGTGGGCGGTAATCAGGATCTGGGCGGCGGGCGCCTCGAAGCCGATCCGGCCTTTGATGCCGAGGATCGTGTCGCCGACGTGGATGTCGCGCCCCACGCCGTGCGCGCCGCCAGTCTCGTTGAGGGCCTCGACCAGGGCGACGCCCGACAACGACTCGCCGTCAATGGTCACCGGGAGCCCCTCGTCGAACGTGACTGTGAGAGTCTGTGGCGTGTCCGGCGCGTCAGCGGGCGCTACCGTGTCCGGATAGGCGTCTTCCGGCAAGGGCTTTTCGGCGGTCAGCGTTTCCTTGCCCCCGATGGTGGTGCCCCACAGGCCACGGTTGATTGAGTAATCCGTCGTGTCGTCCGGCACCTCAACACCCCGTTCTTCGAGAAAGGCCGTCGACTCCTCGCGGCTGAGACCGAGGCTGCGGATGGGCGCGATGAGGTCCAGGTCCTCATCCACCAGTTGCAGCGCCACGTCGAACCGCACCTGGTCGTTGCCGGCGCCGGTGGAGCCGTGCGCGACCGTCGAGGCGCCGATCTCCTGCGCCACCTCGGCCACGGCCCGCGCCTGCACGATGCGCTCCGGTCCCACGCACAGCGGGTAGACCCCACCGCGGAGGACGTTGCCCTTGATCAGGTAGCTCAGGTGGTCGTCGTAGAGGGGCGTCCGCCCGTCGACAAGGTGATGCTCGTCGGCCCCGAGGTGGGCCGCTCGGGCCGCTACTGCCGTACGGTCGGCGTCGGTGAGGCCGCCGGTGTCGACCGTAACGGTGTGCACCGGAGCGTCGTAGGTCTCGTGCAGGTACGGGACGCAGAAGGAGGTATCGAGCCCTCCGCTGAAGGCGAGAACGATGGACATGGGACTGAAGAAAGCTGGGCTTGCAATCCGTACAGAAATTCTCAAGGGTCTCCTCGCTTCTGATGGCGCGTGAAGGGGTCCCGGCCGGCGGAACGCCTCAACAAAAAAAGGCGCTGGCTCAGAAGAACCAACGCCTTTGTAGACAGGGCCGCGGAGCGGCGTCAAATGTCAATATCGCCGATCATTGACCGTCCGGGTCGCCGGTTCGAGCCGCAGAGGGGTGCAGTCGTCGCACACGTCGGGCTCGGCCTCGGGTCGTCGGGACAATGGAACGAGAAGACTTCTCTGAATTCCCGAAAACAGTCTCCATTGGACGTACGCGTCCGCTCCTCTCTCCAAGATTCTGGAAAATATCTTTTCTGCAGGATAGTCACGATCGGAAAGATTAGACCGATCTTTACTTGTAACTGGTCCTTCTTAAGCACCTAGGATAGATGCCACGTGTTCTCAAATAAACCGGCATACTTCCGATCTAAAAAGTCTTTCCCACCTCGTCTGCCAGCATGAGTGAGTCGGGCGAACCGGTACTGTCCTCGTCCTTTACCCTGGAGGGTCGAACCCTTTGGTTCGGGACGATTGAGCTTCACCAGGAGGAGGTCGTAATCTCAGGATGGACCTGGACGGGCCCGGTAACGGAGCGAATCGACATCGAAGAGATCAAGCTCCACAGGGCCAATGGGAAACGGCCCGTGTTCGGTCGAATCCACAAAGAGGCCAAGTTTTGGGAGCTCGCTTTCGAGAAGGACGACCGCGTTGACCTGACGCTTCGCCACTGAGAAGGCATCTCTGTTGTCTGCGGCGAAGTCTGCGTCGGGCTTGCTCCGCTCTGGACCCAGCGTGCAGCGCCGAGTTTTCAAGATGTCCGGGCACGTCTCCGGCCCGATGAGAACGAAATGCTCCCACAAGAGACTGGCCGTGTTGTCTCCGTTCTGCCTCCCCGCTGGTCTGTGCGGGTGCTGGGTGTCCATTTCCCGGCGGGAGACGAATCCGGAGGTTCTGGCATCTACATTCGGAATCAGTCCTCTACCGCCGTTCGCCCCAGCACGTGCCGCAGGCCGTTCTCAAGCGTGCCGTACCCGAAGTCATAGCCGGTTTCCTGCAAACGTTCGGGCACGGCGCGGGCGCTGGCCAGGATCATCTGGTCCGCCATCTCGCCGCCGACGGTGCGGACCAGGGAGGAGGGGACGTTCAGGACTGCGGGACGGTGGAGGACATCGGCCAGCGTCTGGGTGTAGGCCTCCATCGTGACCGGCGTCGGTGCCGTAAGGTTGACCGGGCCCTCCAGGTCGTCGGTCCAGAGGGCGTGGTAGAAGCCGCCGACCACGTCATCGAGCGTGATCCAGGGAAAGTACTGGTTGCGCTCCCCCACGCGCCCACCGAGGCCGAGCCAGAAAACGGGGAGCATAAGCCGCAACGCCCCGCCCGCGGGCGTCAGGATGATTCCCGTGCGCATCTGAACGGTTCGGATGCCGGCGCGTGCGGCGGGTTCGGCGGCGGCTTCCCAGGCCTCACAGACCTCGTTCAGAAACCCGGCGTTGCGCGGCTCGCTCTCCTCGGTAATGCGGTCGGTGCCGTGGTCGCCGTAGTAGCCGACGGCGGAGGAGGAGACGAGCACCTCGGGCGGGTCGTCGAGATCCGCCAGGGCCTCGGCCAGGAGACGTGTCCCGTCCGCCCGGCTGGAGTAGATGCGCTGCTTCTTGGCGGGGGTCCAGGGGCCAAACACATTTTCGCCCGCCAGGTGAATCACGGCGTCGACGCCCTCCAGCTTCTCCGCTTCCACCCGGTCGGTGCGCGGATCCCAAAGAATTTCGTCGTCGCTTGTGGGACCGGACCGGGTGAGATGCTTCACGGTGTGCCCGCCGGTCGTGAGAAACGGAACCAATTGCGAGCCGAGGAGGCCGGACGTGCCGCTGACGGCGATGGTGAGCGACCGGTCGTCGGGATTGTAGCGGCGATGCAGCGAAAGGTCGCGGCGCGTCACGCGGTGGCGGTAGGTAAACTGGCGGCGCAGCTCGTCCTCCAGCCACGGCACAACCTGCTGGCCCAGCGCCCCCCCGGGCGGCTCGTATTCGATGCGGTCGGTCAGCGTGGCGCCCTCTTCGTCTACGGGATCGAACTGATGGGTGTGCTCCCAATGCGGAAACGGCCCCTGCACCTGCCGGTCGCAAAACTGCCGGCCCGGCTCCACGTCGTAGTGCTCGGCCACCCACCGCAGTGATAACGATCCGAGGCCGATGGACCCAGGGGGGCACGAGCCGCTCAAAGGCGCCGGGGCGGCTGTGCCAGTTGTAAATCGTTCCTGCCGGGGCGTCAATGGAAGAAGTGACATCGATCGTAGGCATGGATACATGGGGGCTTTGGAAGTTCTAGAAATGTGAAAGATCTGGATATGAAAGGACTCCAGTGACAATCTACGGTTCACTGAGGAGATCGTTGCTCTCGCCTGTGGCGTAATCTTTCCCGAGTTCTCGGATTGCTTCACGCCTCGGCGATGTTCGAGCAGACGGCCTGCAAGGGGTGGCGGATCTGATTTGTGGAGACGTACCGCTCCTCCTTCAGCCCTTCTCCCGACGGCTCGAGAATCGTCATCGAAGTGCTCGACGCCTGGGCGATACACCCGCGGGTCATCAAAGTCGCCGACGTGACCGGGCATGGAGCGGGCAGGGCCGCCGTGGATGTGAGGACGCACCCTCCGAACGTCCTCTCCCGACAGACTTTTCCGGCCCGTTACGTTGCCGACTCTTGAGGCGCTTTAAGCCTCCACAGCACCCAGGGTCTATAGTTCTCCCGCCTCGGCCCTCGCCCGCATCTCGTCTACGCGATCCGCAATCGCTGCCAGCTCCTCGTCGTCCTTCCGCCGCAGGTTCGCGAGCTGAAAATTCATGCGCCGGTTGTCCGAGAAACGGTCCTGGTGTCGCTCCAGGAAGTTCCAGTAGAGTGACGTGAAGGGACAGGCGTCCTCCCCCGTGGCCTGGTCGGGGTCGTAGCGGCAGT
>PXSX01000273.1 GCA_003022655.1 Bacteroidetes bacterium QH_1_64_81
TCCCGGGGCGCTTGCGAACGGGCTCCAGGCCTTCGAGAACGTCGATGTCTTCGCCGGTGTAGGTCGTTGGCATAAAGTATCCGTCGAAAAGAATTACGGCGTATAGTTGAGCGGAGGACGCTAGCCAGATACGAAAAAGACCCGATTCCGGAATTGCTCAGGGTCTTTCTGATCAACTAGCGGTGCAATAGACGAGACGATGCGTCCCGGTGCTGCCTGGTCATCAGCGACAATTACACCGGTCATTTTTTGTCCTCTACGGACCCGTTCGTAGGCAAAGTGGGGGACGGTTTCTCGATCATGGGTAAGCAGAACGCGATTATGCTCTGCAGCCCATTTCAAAATACGCTGATCGTCGGCTTCCATGAGACCGATGTCCTGAACACGCACAAGATCAAGAGCGGGTTCTTTCTAGAGAAGCGCGCGGACAACAGGTCCGGAAAGATTCTCATCGGCCAGGATCGGAACCATGCATTATCAGGAATGTGGGCCGAGGGATATCTCAACCTCGACAGCAGCTCCTGCCTCATCGAGCTTGCGGCGGACCTCGGCAGCTTGTTCCTCCCGCTGTTCAAGGTATTCTTCCACCTGATCTCTGTGCTGAAGGAAATAGGCAAGGGCTCCATATACGTCAGCCAGTTCTAACGTCGAGTATTGCCGAACAATTTCTTCGGGGGTGTGCCCTTGCAAGTAGCTCCGAACGACGAGCTCAAACAACACCCGCGTGTTCCCAACACGCACGACTCCCCGATCGTCAGTCCGCAGGGGTACATTTTGCTCGAGAATTTCCATGTCAGTCACCTCCCGGAATAGGTAGATTCAGATCACGACCCGTGGCTCAACGTCACCTCCACGGGCTCCGGATAGACCTCTCCGAAGTAGCCGCGCTTGATGACGAGCGTCCCCTTCGCCCCACGGTTGGTTACGTCAAACTTCGTGGTGCGCACGACTTCATCCCGCCCGTTGTTCGTCTGGACGGCGAGGCCCTGCCGCGCCCGGGTGCTGAGGGCAAAGTCGAGCGCGCGATCACCCTCCTCTAGCCGGATGGCGCGCACGCCTTTGGCCGGGCCCTTGTAAACCGATATCTGATGCATAGGAAAGATAAGTGCTCGGCCGTCGTGTGAGGCAAGGCAGATATTCTCGTTGCCCCGGGCCAGATGGGCCCGCACCACCTCGTCGTCGTCCTCCAATCGCATGTACTTGCGCCCTGTGCTGATTGAGGGCTCGACGTACCCGTCGACCGTGAACCGAGTGGCCTGTCCGCTCTTGCTGATCGCCACCACGTACGGGTGATCCGGGGCGTCGGCCTGGGGCTCGCCGTTGGGGTCGAACAGATCACCCTGCTCGTCCGGCTCTTCCGGGAACGGATCGGGCAGGGCGCGGTCGTCGAAGCTGACGACACCCACCACGTGCTCCCCATCGTCGAAGGAGAAGAGCTTCTGCACCGGGTCGCCGTAGCCGGTCGTGCTCGGAATCTCGGCGATGCGGGTGGTGTAGCAGGTGCCGTAGTTCGTGAAGAATCCGACCGTGGCCCGGGTGGAGCCGGCGAGCACCCAGCCCACCTCGTCGCCGTCGCGGGTACGGATCGAGTCGAGGTCCGAGTAGGTGCCCTGCCGCTTCATCCAGCCGTCGCGGGTGACGATGACGTGGACGTCCTCGTCGACGATGTAGTCCTCTTCGGTGTACTCCATGTCCGCGTCCGGCCCCACGATGGTGCTCCGGCGCTCATCGGCGTAGTCGTCGCGGACGTCCTGAAGTTCGTCCTCCACCAGGCCCCAGCGAGCCGACTCGTCATCGAGCAGGTCGCGGATCTCCTCGGCGCGGGCCCGCTTCTCCTCCAGCTCCTCCCGGATCGCCTCGATTTCCATCTGCGACAGCTTGTAGAGGCGCGTCTCCAGGATGGCGTCCGTCTGGTCCTCATCCAGCCGAAACCGGTGCATCAGCCGCTGGGCCGCGTCCGCCTTGTTCTTGGAGGCACGAATCATCTTGATGGCCTCGTCGAGGGCGTCGAAGATGGTCTCGAAGCCCTCTAAAATATGGATCCGGGCCTCCAACTCGTCCAGTTCATTCCGGAGTCGACGCGTCACCACGTCTAGCCGGAAGTCCAAAAAGTGGCGCAGGATGGTCCGCAGGTCGACCTGCCGCGGCGCCTTCACGTCGGTCTCCTCCGTGGGCGTTAGGCAGGTAAGGTTGACGTGGAATCGCTTCTGGAGCTTCGTGTACTTGTAGAGGTACGCCAGTGCGGCTTCGGTGTCGGAGCCGCGCTTCAGCTCCAGCACAATGCGCACGTCGTCGGTCGACTCGTCGCGGACGTTGGAGAGCTGCGGGACGTTCTCCTCGGCGATGTGGTCGGCAATTTCCTCCACGATCTTGCTCTTATCTACGCCGTAGGGAACGGACTCAATGATGGCCCGCGTCTTCCCCTTCGTCCGGTACGCCCCGCGCATCTCAATCGTCCCCGAGCCGGTCTCGTACATCTCCGCCAGTTCCTCCCTCGTGTTCAAGATGCGCCCCCCGGTGGGGAAATCCGGGCCCTGCACGTGCTCGCGGACGAGCGTCGTCGTATCCACCTCCGGCTCCTCGATCATGTGAAGAGCCGCGTCGACCACCTCACCGAGGTTGTGCGGGGGAATGTTCGTGGCCATCCCGACCGCGATGCCGCTCGCCCCGTTCACGAGCAGGTTGGGCACGCGCGAGGGCAGCACCACCGGCTCCTCCAACGTTCCGTCAAAGTTGTCGCGATAGTCGACCGTGTCCTCGCGGAGGCCCTCCAGCATCTCCATGGCCAGCGGCTGGAGCTTCGCCTCCGTGTAGCGCATCGCCGCCGCGTTGTCGCCGTCAATGGAGCCAAAATTGCCGTGCCCGTCCACCAGCGGCGCCCGCAGCGAAAAGGGCTGCGCCATGCGCACCATGGCGTCGTAGATGGCCTTGTCGCCGTGCGGGTGATATTTTCCCATCGTCTCACCGACGACCGTCGCGCTCTTCCGATGCCGCTTGTTCGGGTACAGGTTCAGGCTGTCGAACATCGCGTACAGGATGCGCCGCTGCACCGGCTTGAGACCGTCGCGGATGTCCGGGAGAGCCCGGCTGGTGATGACGGAGAGGGCGTAGTTGAGGTACCGCTTGCGGGCGGTCTCGTGGAGCGGGATCGTCTCAGTGATAGGCATCAGCGGGATTCAATAACGGACGTTATCGGCGCACACATAGTTTACTCACACTGACCTGAAGATACAACAGGGACAGGTGGGCGTTTCGTAAATTTGACCGCTCGGGGTCCCAGTTGCGGATGTACTGGGGAAGGGATCCGGCAGACTCCCGAAAGAGCTGTCAGAAAAGCGGTTTACAAGGCTGATAGAAGTCTTCCCAACTGTTTCCTTCCAGTGGCTGGGAGCTGAGAATTCCTCACCTTGCAATAACAGAACCACAAACCCCCTCTACCCCTTCCCGCGACAGCAACGACATCTCCCGGAGGGAGACGATCAGTAGTTTAGCGTAAAGTAGTCCCCGTCCTCGTCGGGATGGAGGTGCAACAGATCGGCCTTTGTGAGCCGGAGGAGGGTTTGGGAGGCGCGTTCCGGAGGGATGTCGGCGAGCTGGGCCAGCTGAGACACGGAGATGCGGCCGTAGTCATCCAAGTACCGCATAAGGAGCGACTCGGTTTCTCCAAATTCGAACGTC
>PXSX01000274.1 GCA_003022655.1 Bacteroidetes bacterium QH_1_64_81
GGGGCGACTGTCGATGCGCACGCCCGTCACGCGTCTTGAGTGCACCGGCGATCGGTGCCGGGTTCGCACCGACGAAGGACGAACGGGGTACGCGGCGGCCTCGGCCCTCTCCAACGTCTGGATTCGCGTGTCAAAGGCGGAGCGGCGTGTCTACCTGTACCGAGGGAGCACGCTGGTCGACACGTTCGAGGCGGACATAGCCTACAATTCCTTCGCCGACAAAAAGCGGAGCGGAGGAGAGGGGCGACGGGATCACTGGCGCACGCCCGAAGGCGCGTTCTACGTCGTCCGCAAAAACCCGCAGAGCCAATTTTACAAGGCTCTCGTGCTCAACTATCCCAAAGTGAAAGATGCGCGCCGGGGACTGGAGTCGGGATTGATTTCCCGCTCGCAGTACCAGGCCATCAAGCGCGCCCAGGACGAATTTCGGATGCCTCCCATGGACACCGACCTCGGCGGTTGGATTGAGATTCACGGCGACGGCACGGGCGACGCCACGACCTGGACGCAGGGATGTGTGGCGGTCCGGAACTCCGTCATGGACGTGCTCTGGGAACAGGTGCGCGTCGGGACGCCTGTGCTCATTGAGTAACCGGGACGGTCTGGACGCGCACCTGCGAAGCGCCTCCGTATCAGGGGTGCCGTCGTACAAGTTCACTCATCTCACCCACGACAGACTCACACCTATGATTTCGACACGCTGTATTGCCACGCTTCTCGTTGGATTCTTTCTCATGGTTGGATGCGGCGGGGGGAGCAATCCCGCGGCGCCCCCGGACGGCTGGGAGACCACGGACACACGCTGGTGGATGTCGGGGGTCGATACCTCTCAGGCCTTCCTCGATCTCGACAGCCTGACCACGATGGGCGTTCTCGACCAGGAAGCGCGACTGGGGCAGGGAGGTACCGTATCGCGGGCGCAGTTCAACGCCGCGATCAAGCGGAGCCTCGTGAAGTTGTACCGCAACAACCCGATGGTCGTCGACTCGCTCTTCGAGGAGTACGCTGCGTCCCAACTCGAAGACGTGGATCTCAGCGGGAACATTGTGGGGGAGAAGGGACAGCTCAAGTCGAAGATCCTAAATAAGAACCAGAAGAGGGCCTACGAGACGATTACGGAGTACTTCCGCGAGCCGCAGCGCAAGGAGTCTCCGCAACCCAAGTGGCCCGATAGCCTGCGGTCGGAAGAGTACACCGGCGTCGTGAAACTGCAAGTGCATTTGACGGTCGACGGCGAGGGTGAAAATGCCGTCTCGCGGGCGGACGCCGTCGAGGTGCTCTCAGGCACGAACCCGACGCTCGACAAGATTGCGATGAAGGCCGCGACGAATGCCACGTGGCAGCCCGCGTATCTTCTGGAAGACGATAGCTGGACCGTTCCAGATGCGGTAGCGCGTCGGCGTCTCGGCGTGCGGGCGTCTGGGAGCCCCCCATACGCCCCCACTCCTATACGCAACCGTTGAGGGGTCCTGTCCTCTGGAGGGCAGAGACAAAACAAGGTGTAGTCGACCTCCTGCATTCAGGGCTACCCCACAAGCACGCCGGCAATGGTGGCCGTCGTCCACGAGGCGAGTGCTCCGCCCACCACGGCCCGCAGGCCGAGCGCCGCGATCTCGCTTTTGCGCTCCGGGGCAATGCCCCCGATGCCGCCAATCTGGATGGCGATGGACGAGAAGTTGGCAAATCCGCACAGGGCGTACGTGCCGATGACGACGGACCGTTCGCTCATGGCCCCCTGTAGGTCGCGCAGGGACGCGTAGGCCACGAACTCGTTGACGGCCACCTTCTCCCCGAGCAGGGTGCCAAACTGAAGGATGTCGGCCGCCTCCACGCCCATCGCCCACGCCAGGGGGGCGAAGAGGAACCCGAAGACCGCCTCCAGCGACAGCGCGTCGAAGCGGCCGCCGGACGCCTGCGCCACCAGTTCGTTCACGTTGTAGAGCTCTGTGCCGTAGACCACCGGGGCGCCCACCCACTCGAACCCGGCGTTGATGGCGCCGATGAGAGCGAGGAAGGCGAGTAGCATGGCGCCCACGTTCAGGGCCAGTCGCAGGCCGTCGGACGCCCCGCTGGCGGCGGCCTCGATGACATTGTCCACCTCCTCCGTGTCCTGGATCTCGGCGCCGCCCATGGTGTCCGGGGTTTCTGTCTCCGGCACCAAAATCTTGGCCATCACAATGGCCGCGGGCGCGCTCATGACCGAGGCCGACAGGAGATGCTTTGCAAAAAGCTGCCGCGACTCGGGCGAGTCGCCCCCCAGAAAGCCAATGTAGGCCGCCAGCACCCCGCCCGCGATCGTCGCCATGCCGCCGGTCATGAGCGTCATGCCGAGGCGGCCAGCGACTCGGCCCCCGAGATGCGCAGCGTTTTCTGCATCACCCAGCCCATGCCATTCACCAGGGGCTGCACGATGCGCAGGTGGTAGAGCACCCCCATCAGCGACGCGAAAAAGATGATGGTGGGCAGCACCTGAAAGGCGAAGTTGTTGCCTTCGTCGGGATTGCCCAGATCCCCGAAAATGAACTCCGACCCCTCGTAGGTGAACGACAGGAGCGTGTCGAAGAAGGTGGCGAGGGTGTCGAAAAACATCTCGCCCGGCCCCGTCTTCAGCACGAGAACGGCAAACACGAGTTGGAGTCCGATCCCCGAGGCCACGAGCCGCCAGTTGACGGCCTTGCGGTTGGTGGAGAACACCACGGCGATGCCGATAAACACGGCCATCCCGAGGACGCCGCGAAGGAGGGCGACAGGAAAGGACATGAGAAAGCGCGTAGGGGTGGTCGGGATTAGTACAGCGAGGGTCCTCCCTCCAAGCCGGGCGTAAGATAACGACTGCGGGCACGAACACAAGCGGCCCGTCGAGGTGGGCATTCAGGACACAAATACGACGAGGGCACCCGGCGCGGGCCCGGTGCCCTCGAAGGGAAGTGAAAAATAGGAAGCACGTCGGTTACCGATTCGACTCGGAGGACGACTCCATCGTCGACGACGAGCCCGTCGTGTCCGAGGACGTCCAGGTGTCATTGCCGCGGTTCATGTCCGGCAGGATTTGGTTGGGATCGATGGCGACCCGCTGCAAGCGCCCGTCCGTCACGCGGAGGGTATTGGTGTCCTGCGTGTAGAAGGCCTCGATGGGCACGCGGCGCTGCTCGGTGGAGCCGTCGTCATAGGTGAGCTGCACCGTCATCGGCAGCATGAGTTCGTCGCGCTGCTCCACAGTGACCCGCGTCGTGTCGCCCGTGGCGACGGAGTCGACGGCCTGATCCATCGTGTCCGTCTCGTAGAACCAGCCGCGCCAGAACCAGTCCAGGTCCTCACCGCTCACGTCCTCCATGGTGCGGAAAAAGTCGGCCGGCTTGGGATGCTTGTAGGCCCAGCGGTCGAAGTATTCCTTGAACGCGGAGTCGAAGCGCTCAGGGCCCAGCACGTGCTGGCGAAGAATCATGAGGCCGTAGCCCGGCTTCAGGTAGGCCAGGAAGCCGAGCGCGTCGTCCCGGATGCGGTCAGCGTAGGTCATGGTCGGCTGGTCGCCCATGGGTGAGTCCATCATCTTCGTCACGTATTTCTTGACGCCACCCATCACCTTTGCCGGGGGCACGCGGCCCTTGCCGTAGTAGTTGAGCAGCGAGTACTGATTCATGAACGTGTTGAGGCCCTCGTCCATCCAGCCCCAGCGACGCTCGTCGGACCCCACCACCATCGGAAACCAGCTGTGGCCGAACTCATGGTCGGTGACGCGGAAGAGGGAGCGCCCCCGCGACGTAACGTCGCAGAATACAATCTGCGGGTATTCCATGCCCTGCACCCGCCCGGCCACGTTGATGGCGTTGGGGTAGGGATAGGGCGCCACGAAGCCGGAGTAGAACTCAATGGAGTGCTGCACGAACGCTGTCGACTGCTCCCAGCCGGGCTTCTCATCGGTCGTACCAATGCCTTCCTTCGGATAGAGCGACTGGGCAAGCACCGTCTGGTCCCCAGCGTTGGCCGTGGCGGCGTCCCAGAGGAAGGCCTGAGAGGCGGCCCACGCGAAATCGCGCACCCGATCGGCTGTGTAGCGCCACGTGAGGGGACCGCTGCCGGACGGGCGGGTGCTGGCGTCGCCCACCTCGCTGCTGTCGATAATCGTGACGGTCTCGCGGCTGTCGCGGGCCTCCGCAAGCCGGTCCCGCTGCGTGTCGGTGAGGACGTCGCCGGGATTCTGAAGGCGGCCCGTGGCGGCCACGATCATGTCGCGCGGCACGGTGATGTTGACCTCGAAGTCGCCGTATTCGAGGTAATACTCGCCCTGACCCAGGTAGGGCAGCGGATTCCAGCCGTGCACATCGTCGTAGACGTACATCCGGGGGTACCACTGCGCAAACTGGTAGACGGTGCCGTCCTCCGCGTCGAGATAGCCGTGGCGGTCGGCCCCGTCCTCCGGAAGCGTGTAGGCGAAGTCGAACGAGAGTTGAAGACTGTCGCCGGACGCGAGCGGTTCATCGAGCGAGACGCGCATCCGCGTGCCGTCGATCAGCGTGTCCGGCGTCGTCGCCTCCCCATTCCGCTGGACGCGAAGGTTGGAGAGGTCGTAGCCGGCCTCGTCGAAGAAGCCGCTGAACCGAGCGTCGTCGGGCACAATCGCATTACCCCGGCTGCCGGGCTTGAAGTAGTTCTGCTCCAGCTGCACCCAGAGCCGTTTTAGGTCCTCCGGCGCGTTGTTGGTGTAGGTGATCGTTTCGGTGCCGGTCACCCGGTTGGCGGCCGTGTCGAGCGAGACATCGATCTGGTAGTCGACGGTCTGCTGCCAATAGTCCTCTCCCGGGGACCCGTCAGCATCGCGGTAGTCATTGGGGTCGGGAAAGTCGACCGGCTCAAACGATTCGAGGTTGTGATCGGGGACCTGTTGCGGAACGTCCTGGGCATGGCCCGCCCCTGTCCAGAAAAGAAGGCCGAGAAGGATACCGAGTACCGCTGGGAGGCGACGCGTCATGACGATGTGCTGGCTTAGTGAAAAAACAACTGGTTTTGTAATATACAAACGTGCCACGGAGAATCGGGCAAAAATACGAGCAAGTCCTACTGGACGCGGGACCGTTTACGGCAATCGCATCTTGGCCCGAGGCCTGATGGTGCCCCGATTCAGGGCGGTGTGTCCGTGCTCCCACGCGCCCTCTCGCCCGCGCCAATCGGGCAGTTTCGTTGATCAGAGGCGGACGAGCCTCCACACCACGAAGGAAATTTTTAACATACGATCGCCCTGGCACCAAATGCCGTATCGTGTCCGGTCCGTGATTCTCGGAGTCCTGAGCCTTCTCCTGTTCGGGCCGGCGTCGAGCGCCGCGCAGTCAGGGCCGCCCGCTGCGGAAGCCAGTGTTGTGTACACTGGCGAGATGGTCGGCGGGGCCGTGGGCGCGGGCTGGACCAGGACGTCGTGTACCTCGACAACGTCGACGTGACCGCGACCCTCCGGGCCGACTCGCTCGTCGGCTGGCCGGGGGCAACGGGCTCCTCATCGTTCCGGTCATGTCGCTCGCGGCTCGTCTGCGGGTATGGGTGGCCCGGCGTGGGGGCGTGCAGGCGGCGGTGCTGGATGGCGTGCCGGGCGACCCGGCGGATCCGGGGCACCCCTCGGATCAATGCCGAACGTCCGTCCAGCAGCAGCGTAGACACCCTGGATGTCCCGCCGAATAGGTGGGAGAAGAAGGCTGCAGCGAAAAGAGCCCCTTCCGGCTGGCAGGGTCGATCCGTGACGCGGACAACCACGTCATGAAGGTACAGCGGGTCTACGTAGATACGTCGGTCCTCGGTGGGTGCTTCGACGAGGAGTTTGCACCGTGGTCGAGTGGCCTTATGAGGGATTTTCGCCGCGGCAACTTTGAGGCAGTGACGTCGGACGTCGTGGCCGCAGAGGTTGAGCCTGCCCCAGATGAGGTCCAGTCAAAGTACGCGGAGCTGGAAAGTTACGGGGCGACAGTCGTAGAAGTGACGGAGGACGTTGTGGAACTCGCCGATGCGTACGAGCGTCGCGGGATTCTTTCGTCCAACTACCGCGATGATGGACTGCACATTGCCGCAGCGACCGTTCATGCCGTCGACGTGCTCACGAGTTGGAATTTCCAGCACATCGTGCACATCGAGAAGATTCGGCGGTTTAACACGGTCAATCAAGAGCTTGGATACAAACCGATCGACATACGATCTCCACGAGAGGTGACCACGCATGGACCAGGAGAAAAAGACGTTTGACGCTGTCAAGATGGTGCGTGAGATTCGAGACCAGCACTACGAGGAGACCAAAGAGATGAGCGCGGAGGAGCGGATCGCGTTTTATCGAGAAAAAGCGCGGAAGCTACATCGGCACCTGGATGAGGACGCGGACACCCCGTCCGCATGACGCCTCTTCGGCGTTTCCGTGGGATCCTGCGTCCGAGTCCGTCCCTGTTTCCATTCTCTTCGTCCCAATCCCCTGCTGCATGCGCCGATTCACGCTTTCCTCCCGCAACACGTCCGCCAGCGTTGACCCCGACCCCGAGGCCGAGCAGCGAATCCTTGAGGGCCTCAACGAGAAGCAGCGCGAGGCCGTGACGACCACCGAGGGGCCCGTCATGATCATCGCGGGCCCAGGCTCCGGCAAGACGCGCGCCCTCACCCACCGCATCGCCTACCTCCTGGCCACCGGCCGGGCGCAGCCGCGCGACATCATTGCGCTCACCTTTACCAACAAGGCCGCGGGCGAGATGCAGGAGCGCGTCCAGCGCCTCGTGGGCGACGACACGAAGGGGATGTGGGTGGGCACCTTCCACTCTGCCTTCGCCCGCCTGCTGCGAACGGAGGGCGACAAGATCGGCTATTCGGAGGACTTCTCGATCTACGACACGTCCGACTCGAAGCGCCTCATCAAGCAGCAGATGCAGGGGCGTAACCTGGACACCGACGTGGTGAAGCCGCGGGCGGCGCAGCGCATGATCTCCAGCGCAAAGAATGAGATGATCGGCCCGCAGGAATACGCCGAACTGGCGCGGGGGGACCAGCAGGAGATGGTGGCTGAGGTGTATCCCGCCTACGAGCGCGCCCTGAAGCAGGCCAACGCCCTCGACTTCGACGACCTGCTCCTCAAGCCCATCGAACTCTTCGAGCAGCACGAGGATGTCCTGGAGAAATACCAGCGACGCTGGACGCATGTCCACATCGACGAGTACCAGGACACGAACCAGGCGCAGTACGTCCTCGCCCGCAAGCTGGCCGACCGCCACAAGAATCTTTGCGTGGTGGGCGACGATGCGCAGAGCATCTACGCCTTCCGCGGGGCCGACATCACCAACATCCTCAACTTTGAGCAGGACTACCCGGACGCCACCACGATCCGGCTGGAGCGCAACTACCGCTCCACCCAGAACATCATTAGGTTGAGCGCCGCATCCGCGACCTCCAGCTGCGGGAGGGACTGGAATACGGCGACTTTGCGGTTCTCTACCGCACCAATGCGCAGAGCCGCGCCATTGAGGAGGCCCTGCGCACGGAGAACGTGCCGTACCGCGTGATCGGGGGCACCTCCTTCTACGAGCGGAAGGAGATCAAGGACGTGCTGGCGTACCTGAAGCTGCTGGTGAACCCCAACGACACCGCTAGCCTGCAGCGCATCATCAATTACCCCACCCGCGGCATCGGCGACAAGACGCAGGAGCGCCTCCAGCGCTATGCTCAGCAGCAGGGCCTCTCGCTGTGGCAGGCCGTCGAGCGAGTCGAAGAGATCGAGACCCTGGGCACGCGCGCCGAGCGGGCCGTCGGGAAATTTCGGCGCCTCATCGCCCGGTACGCCTCCAAGGCAGGCACCGGCAGCACGCCGCCCGACGAATTGGCGCGCGACCTGATTCAGGACGCGGGGCTCCTGTGCAGGAGCTCATCAGCGCGCTGGCCGAGTATGTGGAGTCCACCGAGGAGGCCACCATCAGCACGTTCTTGCAGGAGGTGGCCCTCCTCACCGACCAGGACGAGGCGGACGACGAGGGGGACAAGGTGACGCTCATGACGCTCCACGCGGCGAAAGGTACCGAGTACCCGGTCGTATTCGTCGCCGGGTTGGAGGAGGGCCTCTTTCCGCTCGAAAAAGCCACGCAGGAGAAAAGCGAGCTGGAGGAGGAGCGGCGCCTCTTTTACGTCGGCGTCACGCGGGCGGAGCAGCGCCTCTACCTCAGCTGGGCGCGCAGTCGCTACCGCTACGGCGAGCAGCAGTCCAACACGCGCAGTCGCTTTCTGGAGGAGGTCGACTCCGACGTGGTGCGCACCGAGGCCGGCGGCGAGCTAGAGCAGCAGACGGACCGCTTCAAGGCAGGGGGCGCTCCCGACAGCAGTCGGGACTACGACGAGATGGACCCGCACTACTACCGGCAAGACTTAAGTGGCGACGGCGGCAGTGGGAGCAGCGACGACGGTCTGCGCCGCATCGAGTCCACCGACGGGGACAGCGGGCGGCGCGTGGTCTACGACGAGGGCCGCGGCACGATCGCGCCGGGCGCCCGGGTGGAGCATCAGAAGTTTGGGCAGGGCAAGGTGCAGAGCGTGGAGGGGGAAGGCGAAAAGGCCACCGCGGTCGTCTACTTCGGCTCCGACGTGGGCAACAAGAAGCTGAAGCTCAAATACGCGAAGCTGCGGGTGGTGGGGTAAGGGGGAAGAGGTGAGGGGAGCAGGACTTCAGTTTCGCAGGGACGTGGTCGGTGAAGAAACGGGCGGGGCGAGGGGATGTCCTTCCCTTCAGTTCGTGCCGGTATTGCTGACGAAGCCGATCCGCGTGCCATCCGGCGACCAGGAAGGGACGTTGATCGTGCCCTGCCCGCCGTATACGTAGGCGATCACCTCGGGGGTGCCCCCGTCGATCGGCATTTTGCGGAGGTAGACGTGCTTGTAGAAGGGGTGGTCGCCCGGCGGGACGCTTGGGGGGTAGGACAGGAAGACAACCGTCTCGCCGTCGGGGGAGACGTGGGGGAACCAGTTATTGAACCGGTCGTCGGTGAGCTGCTCCGGGTGGCTCCCGTCCGGACGCATGCGCCAGATCTCCATTGAGCCGCTGCGCACGGAATTGAAATAAATGTATTCGCCGTCCGGCGTGTACTCGGAGCCGTCGTCCAGTCCCTCGGCGGTGGTAAGGCGAATCTCCTCCCCGCCGTCCACCGGAATTTTGTAGAGGTCGTATTCGCCGTTCCGTTCGCCGGTGTAGACCAGGAACCGATCGTCGGGCGACCAGCCGTGCAGGTAGGAGGGCCCGTTTGGCGTCACCTGAGTCGGCGTGCCACCCTCGATGGGGACAGTGTAGATGATAGAGGCGCCGTCGTGTGCCTCGGCGTGGTGGCTGATGCCGAGCCGGGTGCCGTCGGGGGAGAGGACATGGTCGTTATTGTTGTCGTCTGCGAACCCCGTGTCGATCGCCTTCGGGGTCTTCGTCGCGAGGTCGAAGCGATAGAGCAGCCCGCCGCTGTTGTAGATCAGGGCCTCCCCGTCGGGGGTCCAGTTGGGGGCCTGCAGGGACGTAGGCGAACGGTGATGGATCGTACGCCGGCCCGTCTCCACGGACATCGTCTCCAGGTTGCTGCCGAGGTCGTCCTCATAGGGGACGAGCGAATCGGGCGCGGGGGTGATGAGCCGTACGTTGTGAAACCGGGCCTCCGCCTCCTCGTCCGACGATACGAAAAGCCCGACGTACACCTCCGATCCGAGATCGAGCCCCGCCATCGAGTCCCGCGTGAACGAATCGCCGAACCGGGCTGCCGACAGGACGAAGGTGGAGCCCTCCCGCTTCAGTTCGAGCACGTCGGGGTGGTCCACCGGCACCCGGACGGCTTTCGGCGAATCGTCCGTTCCGTCTCGGACGCGAAGGACCGTCCGTCCGTCGCTGTAGACGGCCCCCGTCACGACCGTGGACGTGTCGGCGAGGCTCGACCGCACCATCCAGCCCGTCCGGGGTGCCGTCTCGGATCGGTCCTGAAGCCGGGCCCGGAGCACGAGGTCGCCCTGTATCCGCCGCCAGGCGAGGTGAGGGCCGCCGCCGGTCGTCCGCACCGCGTAGACCTGCTCCGAGGCGTCGTACGCCCCCGTGCCCGCGCCTTCGCCAAGGTGGGTCTGGGCCTCAAACACGCCGAGAGGCCCTTTCTGGCCAGCCGCCGGCGCCGCAGCACCGGCAAGAAGAAGCGGAAGCGCGAGCAGGAGTCCCTTCTTAGCGAGTGGAAGAAATGGCATGAACATGGGGGGCTGGAAAACGCAGGCGGTAAACGCGGGCGGTAAACATACAAACGAGCATCGAGGATGTAGAATGCCTCCGCGAGGCGATTCTTTTCGCGAGCCGTCCGGCCTCCGCGGAGGACGGCAGCCGTTCGGTGAGACCCGCGGCCTACAACACGACGATGACGTTTTGGCGGCGCGTGAGGGGAAACGGCCCTACGGGGCTGTCTCGTCCGGCCCGCCGAAGGAGCGGTAGTTGACGGATCGCATCCGGCCGT
>PXSX01000275.1 GCA_003022655.1 Bacteroidetes bacterium QH_1_64_81
CGTCCTGCGGGCCGACACGGACGGGCCGCTCCAGCGCACCGGACTCACGATGACGCCCGATGGGGGAGAGACCTTTCGGCAGCCTCTCGTGGGCGAACAAGTGAACGACATCGCCGCCCGGCAGGATCGCGTCTACGCCGCTGCCGAGTCCGGGCTCTTCGTCTCCGACGACCAGGGGAAGACTTGGCGCAGCATCGAGGACGTAGCGCTTCACGATGAGGATCAGGTGTTTCCGGGGGAGATGACGGCCCGGGCCGTCGACGTGACGCCCTCCGCGCTCTGGGTGGGCACGACGGACGGGCTGTTGCGCTTGAATCGGGCGGAGGAGTCCGACCTATTGCCCGGCACTGAGGAGACGCCTGGTCCCAAGTGGCGCCTGTTCCGGACCCGCGCGCCCGTCAATCCCGACGGGCCCACCGAGCAGGTGCCCGACGTAGAGACGTACGCTTACCCAAACCCCTTCGTACCGTCTCAGGACGAAGTGGTCCGCATCGCGTACGAGGTGCCGGAGTCGCAGGGAATGCAGACGGTCAAGGTCACCATCTACGACTTCGGCATGCACCGTGTGCGCACCCTCCGTGAGCAGGAGTCGCCGGGCCAGCAGGAGCTGGTGTGGGACGGCACCGACGAGGATGGGCTCCGACTGCCGACGGGGACGTACCTGTACACGGTCGAGATGGGGGGCACGACCGCCCGCGGAAAAATCCTTCTCTCGAACTAGCCGCCGCGCCCCCGGAGGGGGCACGCGGACTTCCGCTCACTTGAGCCTGTCGTTTCATGCATGCTTCGTTGATTGCGCCGCTGCTTCGGCGCCTAGGCCGGTCGGCGCTCCTGGTCCTACTTCTGGGAATGGGCCTAGTGGGAGGAGCGCCGTTGCCGGCCCTCGGACAAGACACCGGAGCGGGGGCGTTCTCACGGCTCGGGTTTGGGGCGCGGGGCATGGCGCTGGGCAACGCCCTCGCGGCCGACCCCTCCGCAGACGTGAGTTCCCACTACAACCCGGCGCTCCTGCCGTCGGCCTCCGGACAGCGAGTCTCGGCCTCCGCCGCGCTGCTGTCGTTCGACCGCGAGTTGCAGTTTCTCGAGTTCATGACGCCGGTAGGGCCCACGGCCGGGATTGGGTTGAGCCTCACCCACGCTGGCGTCAGCGACATTGACGGCCGCAACGCCGACGGCGCCCACACCGAAGCCCTGTCGACCGACGAGTTTGCCCTCTCCCTCGCGTTCGGCAACCGCTTCACCGACTGGTTGTCTGTCGGCACGGCCCTCACGCTCTACCAGTCCGATCTCGTGCCCGACGTGGACCCGGTTCGGGGCTTCGGCCTTGACTTTGGGGTGCGCGTGCGGGCTACCGATCGGCTGCGCCTGGCCGCCACTGTCGACGATCTGCTGGCCAAGTACGAGTGGGACGCCTCGGCGATTGGGGGCGGAACGCACACGGACCGGTTTCCGGTGCGGGTGCGCCTGGGGGCCAGCTACTCTGTCCTCGACGAGCGGCTTCGTCTCCTGCAGGCGCGGACGCGCACCGAATCGTTTCTCTTCCACAATCTGGGGGCCCGCGTGGGGGCGTCGTTCCAGCTCGTCGACATTCTTGAGGTCCGGGCCGGGCTCGACCGCATCGGGGTGGAGGGCACGAGCGGACTCCGTCCCAGCGCCGGATTTGGGGTGCGGCAGTCCGTGGGCAACCTGGACCTGCGGATCCATTACGCGGCCACGCTGGAGCCGCACGTGCGAACGGTCATGAATACCGGGACCGTGGAGCTCTTCTTGTAGGAGTCGAGGTGGACGTTTGGGGATGAGCGTTCGAGAGCAGAGATCCATGCTGGGACGCTTGCCGCACCTCTGAACGCTCAGAGTCTGTTTTGATTTTGGATCGGATCGCGAGAGCGAGAATTGACGGTGCGAAAATCGCCCCCTGAACGAGGCCTGTTAGTGGGGCTACCGGTCGAGTGAAGGGGCAATTTGCAGCCCGTCAAGGCCGCTCGCAGCCCGAGAGATAAATTAAAACAGACTCTCAACTCTCCGTTCCCGCCGATTGGAGGTGCGTCGGGGCGTCCGGCGCGAGGTGGGAGTGGCCGAGTTTCTTCTCGGCGAAGAAATGAATCTCTCCCTCTTCGTCCACGATCCAGACCTCCTTGGCTCCGGCCTCCAGATAGAGGCTGCGCTTCTCCTCCATCTCCGCCCAGGTGTTCGAATCGCTCAACACCTCGACGCAGATCTCTGGAGCGAGCGTCGGCGGGTCTCCCGTTTCCTGCATCTCCCGTTCTCGCTCTTCACTTGCCCACATCACATCGACCTGCTTCGTCCCTTCGGCCGTGGCGACCGGATACTCCTGATACGCCTCCCCCTCTGGTAGAAGAGTGTCCAGGTATGTCATTACCGCTTTCTGCTGTCGGGCGTGATAGGCTGTGTGTGGACTCAAGACGATTTGCCCGCGATTATTGATCTCGACTTTGTAGGGAAGATCCCGAAGCGCCGGGTCCCGAACGATCTCGTTCCACCGCTCCTGGTGTTTTTGTGCTTTAAAGGCCGTGGTTGGCATAGGGACGAAACGATTTTGAGAAAACGGTAAAGCATAAATGAATGGGGGAGCCATTAGATCCATCTCGGATCTCTCATCCCCCAACTCGACCGAGCAGATCGAGAAAGGCCTCCAGCCCGATGCCCGACGCGCCGGTGCGGACGCGCAGGGTGCACCACAGGTCCAGCAGCATCATCTGCGCCGCGTGAATGGGCACGGCGATCCAGAAGGATCGGCAGCGCCAGACGAGCGTCCCGAGCGCAATGCCGCCCACGATGGAGAGGAGCGCTTCCGGCCAGGGCTTCGACACGTGGAGGACAGCGAAGGGAAGCGCCTGCACGAAGATGGCGTGGCGCCCGAAGACGGGAGCAGTGCCGAAAAGCACGAACCCGCGCCACAGGTACTCCCACCCAATCCAGTAGAACAGAAACAGCGCCTCGTAGATGAGGAAGACGCTCCAGTCGCGCGTGGCGGGGGTGTGGTGGGGATACTGCTCCTGAAAGGCGGCGCCGTCGGAGAGCACCCAGGTCCCCACCGCCACCGCGGGCAGATACAGGGCCGCGACAACCGTTGCGAATCGCCACGCCCCGAGGCCCAAGCCCATCTCGCCAAGGTTGTCCGCAAAAAAGGCCCGCAGGGCGATCGCCGGCACCACGAAGCCGAGCAGGCCCTGCATGCCAAACCACCAGCCCCAGCGGGCGAGCCCATGCCAAGCCGTCGGAACGGACGAGGCGAGGTGACGACTGAAGAGGGTCCGGTCCCCGATCACAAATTGCAGGACGACGAGCAGCGCCGCGACCGCGAGCACGAACGTGGTCTGTCCGTCGAGCGAGGTGGCGGCGTGGCGGAGACGGGTCCACTCGGCCCGGAGGCGGGTGGCCAGCGCGTGCAGCATGCGGGACGAATCGGTGCTGAGGCGAAACCAAATCCACCCGGACGCACGGCGGGGCTCGGTGGGGGTTCCACTTTTCCAGCCTCACCCCTACGTTGTACGCATCCTGGATTGTTTGAGAGAACCCCCGTCGCTGCCCGTGTCCTAAGATTCCCGATTCCCATGTCGACCGCCCTCCTCGTTCTCGGCCTGTTTCTGCTTCCCATCTTGCTCGTCGGCGGCTACGCCATCAGCAAGTACAACACGCTCGTCCGGCTCGAAAACCGCTACGAAAACGCCTACTCCCAGATCGACGTCCAGCTCAAGCGTCGCTACGACCTCATCCCGAACCTGGTGGAGACCGTGCAGGGCTATCTCGACCACGAGCGGGAGACGCTGGAAGCGGTGACGGAGGCGCGCAATCAGGCGATGGCGGCCAGCAAGGAAGCCAAGCAAAAGCCGGGAGATCCGGAGGCCATGGAGTTCTTGAACAAGGCCGAGGAGATGCTCAGCGGGTCGCTGGGGCGGCTCATGGTGGTGGCGGAGGACTACCCGGAGCTCAAGGCCAACGAGTCGATCCAGGACCTGATGGAGGAACTGCGCACCACGGAGAACAAGATCTCGTTCGCCCGGCAGTCCTACAACGACGCCGTCACCCGCTACAACACCGAGCGGGAATCCTTCCCGACCGTGATCCTGGCCAACATGTTCAACTACAACCAGGCAGAGCTCTTCCGCGTGGAGGTGGCGGAGCAGCGACAGGCCCCCGACGTGTCGTTTTCGTGAGGAGTGAGGCGTGATGCGTGAAGAGTGAGGAGTGACGAGTGAGGAGTGAAGTTGGCCACTTCCGATGTCTCACGCTCCGCGTTTCACGTGTCACGTTTCACTACGCAATCCGCTGACCATCGGAGCCTGGCACAGTCACTGTCCAAACGCCCCGGGCCCATGCGCAACTTCTTCGAGCGGCAGGACGAGGCTCGTCGCAACACCACGAAGCTCATCGGTCTATTTGG
>PXSX01000276.1:0-5266 GCA_003022655.1 Bacteroidetes bacterium QH_1_64_81
AATCATCCAGCCAAAGAGGTGGTCAAGGAAGGATCTCCAGGTCGAAAACTGGGTCTCATACGACACGCCGGCCCCTCGGCTACTCGTGAGCGCCCGATTCTGCGTTAGCTCGTCGCCGGTACGGCGGTAAAAGACCTTTGCGCTGACGCTGGAGCTGAGTCGCACCTCAACCACGAATTCTCCCTGGGGTCCCTGCGCACGCTCCGCGTCGGGATTGTCGCCGGTATAGAGGCCCTCGCCCCGAATGACGAGTCGTTCGTTGAGCAGTCGCAGGGCGACCCCATAGATCAGATCGAGGTTGTTCGGGTCCTCCTCCTGGACCTCCCTCTGGACGCCAATGTTGAGGTCGACGTTCGGGAGGGCCTTTCCGAGGTACCGGTTGAGCTGGCTCGACACGAGCTGCGACACGCTGTTGAAGGCCAGCTGATTGCCGGCGGTCGTAAGGCGGTTGCTCCCGTCGCCCGTCTCGGTGCCGCCCCTTCGCGTGACCGACTCGGTCGTTAAGAGGAACGTGTTCGTGAGCAACACGCTCGTGGCGTATTCGGTCGTCCGGGCCGGCTGGTTTAGGATCGCCAGAGACTCCGACCCGACAAGGTTGCGCTGATCACTTCGGGTGAGCGACAGTCCCAGGTCCACGCGCGGCGTAGCGACCCGACCGGTGATGTCGAGCTCGACCGTGACGGGAATCCGGCCCGCATTCTCGAAGCCCGGAAGGCCCGACGGGGAGGCCCGGGTCCGGTATTCAGCGTCGAGGTCCAGCCTCGCATTCGTGGGGCTCCCGTCCCAAGTGATGGTTCCTCTGCTGATGTCAAACCGGCGGACGAAGACTTCTCCGGCCGTGAACAAGTAGGTCCCGCTGCTGGCATTGAAATTGCCGTAGACCGACAAGGCGCCTTCCCCGCGCTGGAGCTGAACGCGGCCCGATCCCACGGCCGTCACAACGTCGCCGACGATGGGGTCGAAGACGAGGTGGACCGTAGATTCCTCCGGGGCAATGACGTTGAGGTCAATGTTGAGGCCCTCTACGAAGGTCGGCACGCCGTCCGGTCGATCAGCTAAAATGTTGGGCCGTCGCGTCGGCCGCTGAAGGGACGGTGTTTGCCCCGTGGAGTCGGCAAAGACGACAAAGCCCGTCTCCTCCTCTATCGTCTCTCTGGAGACCGGAATAAACAGCTCGCTGTCGGGGGTCGTGCGGGCCGAGCTCGAGCGCAGAGTAGCATCGGACAGGGGACCGGTCAGGGTCAGCGGCCCGGAGCTGCGGATGTTGCCGTAGAAGGGAAGGTCTTTCGCCTGCGCCACGTCGATGACGGTGATGCCGTTGAGGGAGGCGGACAAGTCGAAGGAAAAGTATTGGTACTCGTTGAACAGAATGCTCCCGTCGATGGTGGCGGTCCCCTCGTCGTCCTGAACTTGGATCTCGCGCGCGTGGATGCCCTTTCGGTCCACCCTTATGGGCCCCTCTGCCTCGTACTCCAGCCCAAATAGGGGAAGAGTGACCGCGCCGTTCTCAATCCTGAAGTCCGCGTCGAAGGTGGGATCTTGGAACCGGCCCCCAATGTGAAGGGGACCAGTGAGGTGGCCCTGAACCCTCGACACCCGTTCCTCAAAAATGTACCGAAAGAAGAAGAGATCGGCCCGATCTACCTCTGCTGAGAGATCCAGAGTTTCCCCGTCCGGGATTCTGGACGACTGTTTCGACGGGCCGGAGTATGCCCACTGCGGAAGGCGGACGCGTCCCGACAGGGAAAGGGAGTTGGGATCCGCCGTTCGGATCCCGTTGGGAACCAGGTCGGGTCCGGCCAGGCGATCCGCCGTGATCCCGTCGGCCCTGAGCGATCCATTTACGACGAGATCCGGGGACTGCGCGGAATATTCTGCGTGGAAATGCGCGTCTCCCAGATAGCGCCGGTCGTACGAGAGACGACGAACGGAGAGGTCGCCGGTGAGCATGGGGCGCCCCCATCCGGACCGGAGTCGAAACTGTGCGTTCAGGTTTCCCCCGAGAACGTGGGGAAGACCGGTCACGCCCGAGAGCGGAGGCAGATAGACGTTCGTCGCTTCCACGGAGAGGGTGTCGGTGGGACGTGCGGAGACGGTCCCGCTCACCCGCACCTGTTGAAGAGACGGCGTTTCTGGGTGCGGTTCCTGCAGGATGAACGGGCTGACAACGAGCGCGTCTGAATAGGCAAAGACCGACGCCGAAGAGGCGTTGGTCCACGTATTTCCATGCACGTCCACCGAGACCTGACGCACTCGAAGCTCATTTGTGGTGGGGGTGACGTGGAGGTCACTGGTCAGACGAAGGGATGCTGCGATCCCCACGCTGTCGGCCCTCACGTTAAGGGTCCCCGACCCGGCGTCGTAGGAGAGGGAGGCGGACGCATTCTTCAGGGACGGTCCCCCAGCCGCCACCCGTTGCGCCGAGAGCTCGGCCGTGGCCGTCATCGACTGGGCGAGCGGGGCTCCGGGGCGGCCCGACAGGGTGTACTGGAGTTCCAGGTCTGCGGCTTCCGTCGTCCCGGTTTTGAGGCGCGCTACTGAGGCGCGCCCAGTAGAATGGAAAGTGTCCGCACTGGCCGTGAGGGCGGCCTCCGCGCTCAACTGCTCTGCCTGACGGGGAAACGACGGCCACCAGGCATTCAAAATCTCGGGCCGGTGGACGCGCAGGCTGGCCTGGGCGTCGATGGGGCTGGAGAGCCCTAGCTGGGTGAGGGCAGGAGGGCGGGGGGACTGCTGGGTAGAGGTTGGAGAGCGCAGGGACTGCATCGGGGAGCGGACTTGGGAGGGAGCGGGCTTGTTGCGCGCCCGCCGCACGGCATCCTGGAGTGCGCCCCCCCAGGCCCGGGCGGTGGTCCAGAGCGGCGGTCCCAGAGAGGACCCGTCGGCCGTGAGGGTGGCCACGGACCCGGTAATCTGGATCCGAGGCTGGTCGGCGTTCCGATCTGCGAGGCGCAGGGTTGCGGAGTGAGGAGGCACCGCGACGGTGCTGTCCCCACGGGTGACCCGTGAGCTGTCTACCTTTAGCACTGCAGTCCCCGAAAGCGGTTGCCATTCGGTGCCCGATGCGCCGAGAGTAAGCCGGGCATTGAGGGCAGTAGATGGCAGATCGGTGCCGAGGGAGGCCAGATCCAGGCCCGAGCTCGTCGCGATCACGTTGTAGCTGGGGCGTGTGCCCAGTTCTTCGCCGGAGCCTTTAAGGAAGAGTCGTCCGCCCTCCGTCTGTCGTACCGTGAGGGTCCCCTGGGCACGACCCTCCTCCAGGCGCATCTGTCCGTCGGCGGAGGCGAGCGGGCGGCCGCCGATGCGGGAGGCGGAAAGGGAGAGGTCCATCATGCCCTGCAGGCTGTCGAACTCCGTTCCTGCCCCCTCGACCTCGACGCGGCCATTGAGACGGCTGGCCAGGGACGGGCGGCCTGTAAGCGGAGCCAGGTTGAGGCTGTCGGCGGTGAGCGAGGTGCTGTAGGTGAGGGAGGAGGTGGGAGGCCGCGCGACGGCCAAGGAGCCCTGCACGGTACCGTGCGGGCTGCGGGCCGCGATTTGGGCGTCCAGGTCAAACGCTTTCTGGGAGGCCCCGGGACGGGCCGTCGTGCCGCGAAGCGTGCCCTCCAGGTCCAGAGGGCCAATCTTGGTGGTGGGAAGGGCGGGCATCCCCGGCCACACGTCACGAATGTCGTCCAGCGTGAGACGACTCTTCCGCAGCCGCGCGTCCAGGGTGAGGGCGTCCGTCCCCACCGCGACCGTTCCGTCGAGGGCGGCAAACGAGGAGTCATGGGTCACAGTGACGTCGCTAGCACGGAGTCGATCGAGGCTGCCCTCCACTGTCCCTTGAACGGTCACGACGTCCGCGAATGGAAGTCGGGGCACGAGGCGCCTCAGTTCGTCGTTATCGATCCGGCTTCGGGAGAGCTCTAAAGAGAGGGCATCCTGGCCGACCGGAGCCGGGCTCCCCTCCCCGCTGCTGGATCTCAGCGAGGCGCGTCCCCGAAGGGACGTCCCACCCAGCGACAGAACCAGGTCCCTCAGCGACCACCCTGTCTCCGTCCGCCGCACTGTGCCCTCCAACAGAGACGTTTGCAGAGCCACGTCCGGAAGCGCAAAGGACGCGGTATCGATTTCGAGACGTCCGCTGAGACCTGCCCGTTGTACAGAGGCCGCGAGGGCAATGTCGGTAATCTCGGTCCGAGTATAATCGAACAACCACTCGTCCCGAACGGCTTCGGGGGGGGGGCCTTGTCGCGTCGTCGTCACCCGCCCGTTCTGCACCTCCACGTTCACGACGGTCACGTCGAGCGGCTGATCGGGTTGGGACGACGGGTTCTTTCGTCGGAGGGCCCGACGGGCGTTCCACGTCCCGCTCGAATCCCGATCCAGAGACAGCTGTGGGCGGACGAGCGTGAGGGTGCGGAGGGAGAGCTCCGCGGTGAGGAGATTGGCCCACCGGGGGGTTCCTCGAATTGAATCGACCGTCGCGACGACGGTCCCGGAAGGATCACGAAGCTGTACGTTGGTGGCGACCACCTCGTCGATCAGGGTCCCACTCAACGACGCAATCGACAAGCGCCCCTCGAATCGCTGGTTGAAGGCCGTTTCCACCTGGGCCCGGATGGCATCGCGCCCAACCTGCGTTCGGGTAACCCCAACAAAGATCACGATGCCGACCAGCACCGCGCCGAGGCCTACTCGCAGCGAGCGCCAGAGGGGGCGCGGCACAGATCGACGGGAAGACGAGGTGGACACGAGACGAAACCGTTGTGGTGGGGCTGTGGCGTGGAGTGTTCTGTGGGACGCCGACCCGAACACCCTCACACGACTCAGCCGGGCCGGCGTTTCAGGACGAACAGGCGAAGTTCCACGCGTGCCGGGCCTGCTGCTGCCTAACCTCGCCCGTGAGGTATGCCTCTCCGAGCCGCCTCAGGAGGACGAACCGAATCGTGTCCCCCTGATTCTTCTTGTCCGCCGACATGGCCTCGTACAGCTCCGGAAACGGCACGGCGGAGGGGTCGTCCTGGATCGGAATGGCGTCGATTACATGGTCCAGTCGGTCGCGAGGGAGGGAGTCGGGATGGCGTTGATGCGAGAGGTACAGGCCCGCCCGCATGCCGAGGGCCACGGCCTCGCCGTGGGTGAAGGCCCCGTATCCCGCGACGCGCTCCAGCGCGTGGGCGAAGGTATGGCCGAAATTCAGGATCGCCCGTTGGCCTTCTTCCCGCTCGTCGGCACTCACGACCTCGGCCTTCACACCCACCGCCTGCTCAAGGACGGACGA
>PXSX01000276.1:5308-6876 GCA_003022655.1 Bacteroidetes bacterium QH_1_64_81
TCGGCCATTCCGCTCGTGTACTCCCGCATCGGGAGCGTGTCGAGCGTGGTTGGGTCGGCACACACGAATTGCGGCTGGTAGAACGCGCCGATGAGATTCTTGCCGGTGGAGTGGTTGATGGCCGTTTTTCCCCCGACCGACGCGTCGACTTGGGCGAGGAGAGACGTGGGCAGTTGCACGAACGGGAGCCCGCGCAGGAGGGTGGCCGCGGCAAAGCCGGCGAGGTCGCCGATCACGCCCCCTCCCAGGGCGAGCACTGGGGTCTGCCGGTCGATGCCCCAGTTGAGCGCCTCATCATAGATGGTGCGCAGACACGAGGCCGATTTGGTTTCTTCGCCGGGAGGGAGGACGAGGGAGCGGACGCTCCAGCCGGCGTCGGACAGGCCCTCCACGAGCGGCGTGCGGTAGTGCGCCGCCACATTCTCGTCGGTCACGAGCAGGCACCGTCCCGGCTCCAAGCCGGCCTCCTCCATCAGCGTAGGGACGGCCGACAGCGAACGGACGTAGACGGTATAGCTCCGAGCCCCGAGGTCGACGGGTACAGCCATGAACGCGCGAGAATTTGGAAAACAAAGGCCGATCCCTCACGGACTGCCAAAGGAGGAGGTTCTTCTCGGAGGGAGAATTCTATCGAGGTGTACAGAAGTTCTTGTTAATGAGGCGTCCGAGGGGAGGAGAGTCGTGCCTTCTGCCTAAACGGGACGCTCGTCTCGGTATTGTGGACAAACTTGGACCCATTCTGAAGAATTTCTGTAACGTATTTTCCTTCGTCGACCACCGACTTCTCGGTACGTTCGACCCTGCTGACCCGCCCGTCTGCCATGGCGATTCCGTACGTGTTGGACGCTGCGCACCTGTTGGCAGATCGAGCGATCCGTCGCGGAGACCTCACGATAGACGCCACGGTGGGCAATGGGCACGACACGCTGTTTTTGGCGCGGTCGGTTGGGCCCGAGGGGCGCGTCGTCGGGTTCGACATTCAACAAGGGGCCCTCAACGAAACGCGCCGTCGCGTGCAGGCGGACGCCCCCGACATGGCCCTCCATCTCATCCACGCCGGCCACGAGACCATGGCGACCCACCTGGCGGAGAAGGCGTACGGGACCGTGAGTGCAGTCATGTTTAACCTGGGGTACCTGCCGAGGGGAGATCATTCCGTGACGACGACGCCCGAGACGACGTGCTCGGCCCTCGACACCAGCGTGGAACTGCTTCGGCCCGGCGGGATCATCACGGTCGTGGCCTACACCGGCCACGAGGGTGGGGAGGAGGAAGTCCACGCCGTTGAATCGTGGGCGTCGGCCCTGCCCGAGGCATCGTTTCGCACGTTGTCGTATCGGTTCGTGAACCAACCCGGCGATCCGCCCCGCCTCTACGCCATTGAGAAGCGGGTGGACTAATCCGCATCGCGGTGCAGAATGACCCGTCAGGGGTTTAGGATGCGCGACGAACGTTTTTCCACCGGTCTGCTTAGCTATTTCCGTTTTTGGAATAACGACCCTAGTCGCCCGTGAACAGACCCCCCAACCACTGGGCTCCACCATGTGTCTGATTCTCTTCGCGCAGAA
>PXSX01000277.1 GCA_003022655.1 Bacteroidetes bacterium QH_1_64_81
CTCCTGCCGTGCCGGGTTTCTTCAACGTCAGCAACCTCCCCCTGGGCATGCCCGAATAGATCGTCTCGCAGACGCTTCCAATCGTGTCCATACCGACTGCAAAAGGACGCACTCTTTCCCTTGGCGTCTGGATGATTTCGATTCAGGAGATACTCGATCCCCTTGCGGCGGTCGATGTGTGCCTCGTCGTGGTTGGGCAAGGACATGAGGCCAACGGTGGACCGGTGGTATGGAAAAGAGGTGACTACGTCATAAACGCTCCCTCCTCCGTCCCCTCCACGTGCCCCAGCGCTCGATGAAGGCGTCGGCAGTCATGACACGAACGCATTGCGGTGAGAATGTGCGGACACTCTGTGGGGATGGACAATGCACCCTGACAGGTGCCAAGGATCAACGGGCCCCACGACCATCGCCTCGCCCTCCTCGTTGGTGGGCGGGCATCCGTCGTCGTAGGCCATACGGCGTCGCGGCTCTGGACGTTGTCCCCGTCTTCCGGACGCGATGTCGGAGGTAAAAAGAGGGTTACGGCTCTCTGCACGCCGTTTCCGCCCAGACCGTCTTCGGAAGCGGATCGTGCCTGCTCTTCCAGTATTCCTGCGATTAAGTTTCACCCCGCACATGTCCCCCGCGCTGCGTCTCCCTGTCGTGCTCTTGGTTTTGGCTCACGTCCTGGCCTACCTGGGTGACCCGGCCTATGCCCAGCACGTTTCCGCTGCGATCGACTCGACCGAGAGCGTCATCGACTACACCGGCACGGCCCCGCTCCACAGCTGGACCGGCACCAGTCGCAGCGTGCAGGGACAGTTTGTCCTGGATCCGGACGCCCCCGACAGCAGCCGTGCGGTGGTACGAGTGCCGGTATCGAGCTTCGACAGCGGCAACGACCGGCGCGACCGTGGGATGCGCGAGGTGACCGAGGCGGAAGAGTATCCGTTCGTCACGTTCCGGGGCACGGACTTTTCGCCCGTCCTCTGGGGCCGCGGGGCCGAGGGCTACCGCGGGCGGTGGACCGTCGCCGGGGAGCTCACCTTCCACGGCCGCACTCACCCCCTTGCCGATACGGTGTCGGTGCGAGTGTCCGGCGACACCGTCCGGGCCCGGGCCCAGTTCAAGGTCTCGCTCACCCAGTTCGACGTCGAGCGGCCCGGATTCATGGGCTTCACGGTCGGCGACACGATCCGCATCGACGCTCGCCTCGCCGGCCCCACCGCGCCCGACACGCTCTCGACCCCGCCCGACACGCTCTCAGCCCGGTAGGCCCTTCCGCTGGGACGCCGGGCTCGCGCTCTTACCGATCGGCCTGCGCGCGCACTTGCTCTGCGATAATGTCGATCTGATCCTGGACACGGGCCAGGAGCATTGACACGGTGCGGCGGCGCACCTCGTCCTTGCGCGCGAGATAGGTGTCCAGCTCGTCCTCCGTGAGGTGGCCCACGACCATCCCGAGGAGCGTGCGCTTCAGGCGGCCGTCTTCCTTCATCAGGTTGCGGAGGCGGTCGCGCTGGTCGGTCCGATCCATCGCCGCAAACCCAACACCGTAGCGCGCCAGCCGTGCCGCCACGAGCCGCAGGATGGTCGGGTTCAGCAGCTTCAGGATGGGGCGCAACGTCTCGTTCTGGAACTGTTCGACCGGTCGCGACTCGGATGTGTCGAGGTCGAGCACGGGCCGGACGCGTCGCAGTCGTTCGGCGCGGGTCGTGGTGCTCCAGAGCGAATCGCTCACCAGCTCCACGCTGTTGCCGGCGGGGTCGCGGACGTACAGAGATCGCCGGCCCTCGTCCCACTGCTTCGTGTGCTCCACCGCCACGTCGTGGCGATTGAAGTGGCGCCGCCACGCCGCGAGCTGGTCCGTAGGGACACCGAACGCGACGTGGACGGGCTCGTCGGCGCCATGAGCGGGGAGCGAGTCCCGGTCGCGGCTAGACGACGGATTAAAGACGTGGATCACGCCGGGTCCACAGCGGAAGGTGACGTGATTGCCCTCGGTGCGGAGCATCACATCGAGCCCCAGCACCTCGTCGTAGAACCGCTCGGCGGCCGCCAGGTCGTCGGCGTAGAGGCTCGTTTCCAGGACGAGGCGGGGTGGAGCGGGCACGGGCGTTTTCGGGTTTGGGCGTATTTGCGTGTGGGGGTGTGGGCGTCTAGGCATTGTTTGTCTCTGCACGCCCACACGCCATCACGCCCAAACGCCCGTACGATCATCGCGTTGTCCGGACAATCTCTTCGAGCTGGAGGTTCTTGTACGTGACGGTGGCCGGGGGGAAGAGTCGGTTGCCGTACGCCATGCGCCAGTCGCGATGGGTGGCTAGCTCAAGCTGTTGCGGCGGGTGTACTTCGAAGACGACCGTGTAGGGATCGTCCGCCGCGCCGGGGAGGGCGATGTTGCGGGCATAGTGGACGTTGTCGGACTGGTTGACGTGGGGGACGAGCGTCGCCTTCGTCACCTGCCCCGTCTCTTCGTTCTCGACGGTCGCAAAGAGACGCAGGGACGGCACGAACCCGCCCGCCGGGGCGCCCACCTCGTCGCTCGCCTCTTCGGTCCAGCCCGCGAGCACCTCCAGGTGCAGGTCCGACCGCGCCTCGGAGAGATTCTGCGCCGGCGGCTCCACGTCGCCCGACGGCGCGACCAGAAAGGTGATCTTTGCCCCCGGCCCGAGCACCTCCTCGCCGAAGACCTTTTCCTGTGCCCGGGCGGCCTGACTCTGGACGAAGAGTCCGACCACGAACAGCAGAAGGAAGAGACGAAGATGCTTCATGTGGAGAGAGGACTGAATGATACGAGCGATGGAGGACATCAATTCTGAACGACAGACAGAGACGACATTGCCAGTTTATATCGATTCTAAATTAGGGTCATAGAATAGGCTCCAGGAGCGGTGGCGTCAAGGCATTCGGGAGGTCGCCTCGGGGAAGATCAGGCGAAGGTCTCTGCATCAACGCTCACGTCCAGGTCGCGAATGCGCCCATCGTCCAGCCGGTAGATCCAGCCGTGGATTCTGAGGTCCTTTGCGTCCTCCCACGCCCGTTGCACCGGAGCGGTGCGGGCAATCTTCTGC
>PXSX01000278.1 GCA_003022655.1 Bacteroidetes bacterium QH_1_64_81
GAGGACACGGTGGCTGCGCTCCTGAAGGCCGGCGGAGTAGTGGACGACTACGGCGCCCTATCGGAAGACGACAAGCTGGCGGTGCTGTCGGACGAGCTCCAGAACCCGCGCCCGCTGGTGAACCGTTACGCGGATCTGCCCGACGACGCCGCGGAGCTGATGCAGGTGTTCGGCGTCATCCGGGCCATGCACGCGGTCGATCCGGCGGCGGTGGGCAGCTACGTGGTAAGCATGACCCATACCGTGAGCGACCTCCTGGAGCCGATGCTGCTGGCCAAGGAAGCCGGGCTGGGCGAGGTGACCGGCGGGGCCTACCGGTGCCCGCTCGATGTGGTGCCCCTCTTCGAAACGATTGACGACCTCGATGCCGCCGACGACCGGATGGAGACGCTCTTTACGCACCCGGTTTACGCCGCCCACCTGGAAGGGCGCGACGGCTTCCAGGAGATCATGCTGGGCTACTCCGACAGCAACAAGGACGGCGGCTACTGGATGGCCAACTGGGCCCTGCACAAGGCCATCCACGCGCTCGGCGTGGTGTGCGACGAGTACGACGTGGACCTGCGCCTCTTCCACGGCCGCGGCGGCACCGTGGGCCGGGGCGGGGGCCACACCTCGCAGGCCATTCAGGCCCTCCCGCCCGTCGTGCACAACGGCCGCATTCGGATGACCGAGCAGGGCGAGATCATCTCGTTCCGCTACGCGCTGCCCGATATTGCGCGGCGCCACGTGGAGCAGCTCGTGGACGCCACCCTCACGGCCACGGCCAGCGCGCAGAACACTCCCCCCGCCGACAATCCACTGCTCGCCGACAAGGTGTCGATGGAGTCGGACGTGGTGGCCCTCATGGACCAGCTTGCCGAGCAGGGCATGTCGGCCTACCGCGAATTTATCGACGACCCCGACGGGTGGCGGTGGTACACCGCGGCCACGCCCATCGAGCACATCAGCCGCCTGCCCATCGCCTCGCGGCCCGTCTCGCGCGCCTCCGAGGGGGAGGAGGTTGAGTTCGAGAACCTGCGCGCCATTCCGTGGGTGTTTTCGTGGACGCAGACGCGCTACATCGCGCCGGGCTGGTACGGCACCGGCAAAGCGTTCGCCACGCTCCTGGAGGAGAACCCTGACGCCCTCGACACGCTCCGGGATCTGTACCAGAATTGGTCCTTCTTCCGGACCGTCCTCGACAGCGCCCAGCGCGAGATGGCCCGCGTCCGCCTCCCCATCGCCGAGCGGTACGACGCCCTCGCCGGCGTGGACACCTCCTTCCACCCGCCCATCGTGGAGGACTACGAGCGAGCCGAAGCCGCCATCCTCGAGATCACCGACCAGGAAGCCCTCTTCGACAGCAATCCGGTCTTGAAGAAATCCATCGAACTCCGCAACCCCTACACCGACGTGCTCAATCTCCTCCAGATTGAGCTCCTCAAGCGCTACCGCGCCAGCACCGATGAGGCCGAACAGGAGACCCTTCGCGAGGCCATCTTTCTCAGCATCAACGGCGTCGCCGCCGCCATGCAGAGTACCGGGTAGTTTGCGAGTGGGCGAAAGGGCGAACGGGCGTGGAAGCGCGGGAGTGGAGAGAGCGTATTCTCACTTCCCCCTTTCTCCCTCTCCCCCATTCGCTCTTCCCCCATTCCCCCGCACGCTTCCGCTTTGAACGAGGAACAAGTCCATTTCGCCGTAGCTAAAAGCGGTCCGGCTCTCTCGCCCATCCCCCCGGCGTGCCATGACTGCTCCCGACCCCGGCCCGGAAGTAGACGCGTCCTCTTCCGTCCAGCACGGCACGGAGGCCTTCGACCGTGCCCTCCACCAACTTCTCGACGGCGACGAGGAGCCGTCCACCACCCGCATTCTCTTCCACGGCGGCACGCGCGAGGACCGGCAGCAGGCCCTGGCGACCCTCACCCGCCACACCACCGCCAGCGTGCACCAGTTTCGGGTGCCGTCGCTGTTGGCCGAGCGGCGCATGCAGACGCAAAATGCCCTGCGCAAGGCGTTCGACCACGCGGCCGAGGAGTCGGCGCTGCTCTACTTCGACGCCGCCGACGCCCTCTTTACCCACTCCCACGTCGACACGCCCGATGAGGAAGAGCGCTCCCTTCCCACCACCGTCGAGTACGTCTTTGACCGCGTGGTGGCGTACGACGGGGTCGTGGTGCTCGCCCTTCAGAAACAGAGTCACGTGGACTGGGCGGAGGAGCACGTCCACCTCGTCGTCGAGTTCGAGTGAGGCCTTCGCCCTTCGTCGCCTCCTCGGGACCGCTCCCCTCGAAGCGCTCGCGTCGTGCCGGATCCGCATTCGAATGAGGCAACGTCCAACCGTGGGCCTCTACGCTTCCAAGCCCACAGGCCTCCTAGGCGCAAACGCCTCCCCGCAACTCCCGAGGGCTTCAGCCGTAGGCCGGAACGGCATGCGCGATCCACGGTGCATTTTTCTCTCAAACCCTTTCCCAAACGATCTTTTCGGTTATGCGAAGCAAAGGCGCCATTGCCATCGCCGTCCTCGTGGTCGTCCTCGGCTTTGTGGGCTGCGGGGCTACGAGCTCGTACAACAGCCTCGTCCAGAGCGACGAGCAGGTGCAAGAGGCCTGGTCGAACCTGCAGGCGGCGTACCAGCGACGGGCCGACCTCATCCCCAACCTCGTGGAGACGGTGAAAGGGGCCGCCGACTTCGAGCAGGAAACCCTGACCGCTGTCACGGAGGCCCGGGCGAAGGCGACCTCCATTCAGGTGGATGCGGGAGACCTCGACAATCCGCAGAAGCTCCAGCAATTTCAGCAGGCCCAGTCCGCCCTCGGCAAGTCGCTGGGGCGCCTCCTGGCCGTCTCCGAAAACTATCCGAAGCTTCAGGCCACCCAACGCTTCAGCGACCTGCAGTCGCAACTGGAAGGCACCGAGAACCGCATCACCGTGGCGCGGCGCGACTACAACAACACCGTGCGCCAGTACAACACGCAGGTGCGCTCCTTCCCCACCGTGATCTTCGCCGGTCTCATGGGTTTCGAGCCCAAGACGCCGTTTGAGGCGGAGACGGGGGCCGATCAGGCGCCGGATGTGGACTTTGGCGGGGACTCGGGAGACTGAGGAGTGATGCGTGAGGCATGAGAACGTGGCGACGCGTGGCGTCCCCTGTTCACATCGGCGGAGTCCTATCATTTCCGCGTAGGATTTTGCCTGGTTCGGCTCTGGAGCTACTCTCCCAATGTACGACCGCATTCTGTATAAGGACCATGGAGAAGCAAAGCGGCGCGAAGAGGAACTCTCCACCGACGAGGTGCGGGCGATCCTTGAAACCGGTCTCATCCTCCGGCGCTATCCTGAAGACACTCCGTTCCCGAGCTACCTCGTGCTGGGCTATACTGATGGACCCGCCCGGCTGGGGACCTACAAGAAGGGTCGACCGATACACGTTGTAGCGGCCGATGACGATGAAAAGGAGGCGACGTGGATTATCACGGTCTATGAGCCAGACCCCGACGAATGGATTGACCAATTTAGATGGAGGAGCCGATGGACGAGCAAAGAGAACACCTGGAGGGAATGAGCGACCTCGAAGGCACTCCGTGCTTCGTCTGCCCTGAGGGTGAGTACCAGATGGACACTACGACCCGCACTCTCGAGGACGGCGATACGGTGCTCGTCGTGAAGGAGGTGCCGGCCCTCGTGTGTGACAAGTGTGGGGACGCGGCCTTTTCCGAGACCGTCTCCGAACGATTGGAAGGTCTCCTCAATGAGGCCGTAGCCGCAGGGGTCGAATCCGAAGTTCGACAGTACCCTACGCCTCAGCAACCACGGGAGCCCACTGGCGCGGTTTGACCGCTCCCCGCCCTAAAGGGCGAGGATTCTTCACGGGCTTTACCGGCCTCGATCCCCAGAACGGCATCCCTCATCCCACGGGTCATAGATAGCACTTACCCAAGCGGAGCGCTGGGCAGAGGTGCCTATCTCACCGGGTTACACTGCATGTTCGGTGTGTACCGAATGCCAGTGGGCGCGGCCATCGCGCCAGCTACCTGGGTTGCCCCAGGATACTTCCTGTTCAAGATATTCCATCCGCCTACCACGTCACGGTGCCCCTCAAAACTGCACTCCCGGCAGTCGTATTCTCTTCCCGGAGGCTTGCGTTTGTTTCCACACTGAGGACACGTTTGCGTCGTGTAGGCTTCAGAGGCCCGCTCGACGGTCATTCCGCGAAGCTGGGCCTTGTACGTGAGCATGTGCTCGAACTCCGAAAATGCCCATTGATGCAGACGCTGGTTCGTTCGACTTCCGTAGTCGATCCGTTCTCGGATTCCTGTGAGGTCTCCCACTACGACCGTTCCTACCCGTCTCTCGTGGAGGGTATTCGCAAGTCGCGTGGTGACTTTGTGCAGGAAATCCTTGATTTGATTTCGGATCTTGGTCAACTGCCGGTCCTTGGCGCGAACCAGTCGATGCCAACGTCTGCTGTCTTTTTCCTTGCGGTCGATCTTCGACCGGAGATTCGAGTGCGTTCGGTTGTGATGCCTCCGGAGGCTTTGGAGCCGTCCACCGTGGACACTGACGTTCTCTCCGGCCTCGACGTAGATTGTAGCCAAGTGCTTCTCTCCGAAGTCAACGCCTACTTTCTTCTGTCCCTTCGGATCGGCTGTTTCTTCGACCTTGTACTGAGCGCGAAGCTCATATTGGTCGCCGTCCCACCCAATTTCAACACGCTTCGGTTCTTTTTCGCAAGGCCAGTCGATCAGTATTGGATCTGCACCTCGACCGTTGGACAGACGCAGCACGCCGTCATCTCGAAGACGAATTGCATGATACTTCCACTGTACCTTAAAGTAGCGTTTCTGCTTGTAGGGCGGCCGCAGGCCCTCATAATTACCGTTCTGACGCTTCTCCCGCCACGCCGAAAGCGCGTCGTAGAAGCTGTCTGCAACGGCTTGAGCAGATTGGCTATGCAGTCCGCCCAAGCCCTTGCAGTACATCGTCTGGGCCTGACCTTTCGAGAGCCAGTAGCCTTGGCGGTCTACGAACCGCCAGTGCCACTTCGCCACGGTCGACCACAGGTCACCGGCCCGCCGCGCGAGGCGGTCAAGCTGCTCGGTGCGGCCCAATTTGAGTTTGCGAGTCAGGTACATACGCAAATACAAAAGCCCTCGCAGCTTTCGGCAGGTGGAACTGGGCTCATAGTAGGCCCGGCTGCCGATTACCTGCGAGGGCAATCAACACAATCGCACTATGATTTCGGAGTTCCACGTCCGTGTGTATGTGCACAGACTGGAGCCGAGAGTGTTTCCGGTTCGCACGGACCGATAGGTCCTCTCCCGCCGGGCGAGAAGAGTCCGCTTAGCGACAGCTTCTCCCGCCCCACAGGAGGGGCGAGCTTTACTGCTCTTCTCGCGCTCTACTCAATACTGTAAACGGCACTCTTCTTCGTCTGCTCACCGATCCTCCCTTCTTCGTGCCGCATCGTCTCCGCAACATCCTGTTCCTGTTCGCTGCCCTCGGGCTCCTCGCGGCGGCCTCCGCGCCGCCGGCCGGGGCGCAGCGCTACGACTTTCCGCCGCGGCCCGACGGCCCGGTGCTCGATCAGGGCAACCTGCTCGCCAGCGGAGAGGAGCGCGCGCTGGCCCGCAAGCTGACGGCGTACGAGGACACCTCGTCGACCGCCATCGTGGTGGTTACGCTGACCTCCCTCGACGGCGCGCCCGTCGACGACTACGCCATCTCGCTGGGCCGCGAGTGGGGCGTGGGGCAGGAGGACAAGGACAATGGCGTGGTCGTTCTGATCTCGAAGAACGACCGCGAGATGTTCATCGCCACGGGCTACGGCGTGGAGGGGGCCCTTCCCGACGCCGTCGCCAATCGGATCGTGGAGCGGGTCATGACGCCGGCCTTCCGGACCGGAGACTTCTACGCGGGCATCGACCGCGGCACCGACGCCATCATTCAGGCCACCGCGGGCGAGTACACGGCGGAGCAGGAAGTGACGTCTTCCAACGACGACGGCATCTCGACGACGCTCATCTACCTCTTCCTGATCTTCGCCTACTTCGTCGGAAGCTCGTTCTGGCGGCGGGGCGGAGGCAAAAAGAAGGGCGCCAAGAACTCGAAGCGCCGCCATGACGCCGACCTGCCGATCTTTATCTGGGGCGGGGGCGGTTCAGCCGGAGGCGGATTTGGCGGCGGTGGGATGGGGGGTGGAGGATTTGGTGGCTTCGGCGGGGGCAGCTTCGGCGGGGGCGGCGCTGGCGGGTCGTGGTAATTCGTGATGCGTGAAGAGTGATGCGTGAGGGAGGACTCAGACCGCTTTCCATCACGCATCACGTTTTCACGTTTCACGCTTCCGTTCCCGCCAGCACAGACGGCGGGAGCTCCACCCGGTTCCACTCTACTGAATCGTTCCCGGCCTCAACATGCCTGCCGACCGACTGGAGCAGTTGAAATCCTTCTACGAGGAGGACCCGGAGGATCCGTTTACGCGCTACGCCCTCGCACAGGAGCACCTGAAGCACGACCACACGGACCGGGCGCTCGGGCTGTTCGAGAAGCTGGTGGAGACAGATCCCGACTATGTGGGCACCTACTATCACCTGGGGAAACTCTACGAGCGACTCGACCGCACGGACGATGCCCTCGACACGTACGAGCGGGGCATTGAGGTGGCCCGCGAGCAGCGCGAACAGAAGGCGCTCTCGGAACTTCAGGACGCAAAGCTGAAGGCCGAAGGCGTCGGATTCGAGTAATGGTTTCGACCTCGCGATGCGCACCGTCGTTCTCTTGTTCGGCATCCTGGTGACGGTGGCGGGGCTTCCAGCGGGGAGCCTCGCTCAGGCCCCCGACTCCACCTACACGGTGCAGTCCGGCGATACGCTTTACAACATCGCCCAGCGATTCGGCGTCTCGGTGCAGGCGCTGCAGCGGTGGAACGACCTGGAGGACACGGCGCTCCAGGTGGGGCAGACGCTCCGGGTGCGCCCGCCGCCGGACGAGTCTCAGACGGTCACGAAAGACGAAGCTGCTGCAGACACATCCACCGCGGCGGATACAGCCACGGCGGCAGATCCCACAACGGTCGATGCCGCCACCACAGACTCCTCTACTGTGGCGGATACGACCGAAGCGCCTTCGCCCCCCACCGGCTCTCCACCGCTGTACGGCCGCCACACGGTCGAGGCGGGCGACTCGTTCGTGAACCTTGCCCTCCGCCTCGGCACCGTGGCCGACACGCTCTACGCCCTGAACGACAGCACCACTGCGGCCCTTTCGCGGGGACAGCCCCTCCGACTGCCGAAACGCTTCGCCCCTCCAAGCCACACTGTGCAGCCCGAGGAAACCCTCTACAGCATCGCCGGGCAGTATGGCGTGAGCGTGCGGGCCTTCCGCGCCGCCAACGACCTCGACACCACGTCGATCCAGCCGGGTCGACGCCTCCGGCTGCCAGGGCGCGAGGCGCCCGACGTGCCGCCGCCTGG
>PXSX01000279.1 GCA_003022655.1 Bacteroidetes bacterium QH_1_64_81
TTCCAAGAATCCATACAACATGGATCGAGACGCTGCCAAGCAGGCCGCTGCGGAGGCGGTTGTTCACCTCGTTGAGGACGGGATGTGCCTGGGCCTCGGCTCAGGCTCGACGACTGCCTACGCCCTCGAAGTTCTCGGCCGCCGGATTCAGGACGAGGGCCTCGACGTGCGCGGCGTCCCCACCTCGTTTGCCACAGAGCGACGGGCCCGGGCCCACGGCATTTCCCTCACCTCGCTCGACGATGATTCCACGCTCGACCTTGCGCTCGACGGGGCCGATGAGGTCGACGACGCGTTCCGACTAATCAAGGGCGGCGGAGGGGCTCACTCCCGGGAAAAGGTAGTGGCCCATCAGGCCGAGCGGTTCGCCGTGCTGGTGGATCCGACAAAAGAGGTGGACCGGCTCGGTACTGAGGTTCCGGTGCCGATAGAAGTGCTCCCGATGGCCGTGACCCCCGTGGTGCGGACGCTCGAGGAGGCCGGCGCCGCGCCGACGCTCCGCACGGCCGACGCCAAGGATGGACCTGTCGTCACCGATCAGGGACTCTGGATCATCGATGCGCAGTTTCCCAACGGCATCTCGGCCCCGGCTGACCTCGACCGTATGTTGAACGATCGCCCCGGGGTGCTCGACCACGGGCTGTTCCTCGACATGGCTACCGACGTGCTCACCGGCCATCCCGACGGGACAATGGATCACCGGTCTGCGTCGTAACACCGCCTCAGCTCCGCATTGCCGAGACCGCCCAGATCCTCGCCCAAAAGATCCTCGCCCAAAAACGAAACGCGCACCGCGTCCCGAAGACTGTCGGGGCACGGTGCGCGCTCGACTCCATCAGAGGGGAGCGCTGAGGCTACTGAAGCTGGAACGTCACGGGAAGCGACATCTGCACCTTCACGGCTTCGCCGCGCTGCTTGCCCGGCTTGAATTTCTGCTGCTTCACGGCCTTGATGGCCTCTTTGTTAAGGAGCTTGTGGACGCCGCGCGTCACTTTCGGATTCTGGACATTTCCCTGCTCGTTTACGACGAACTGAACAATCACGCGGCCCTCGATGCCGGCCTTCTTCGCAAACTCCGGATACTCGACGGATTGCTGGAGGGCTTTCATGCCGCCGATCAGCTCCGGCTGATTCTCGACGACCATGAAGATCTCCTGCTCCTCTTCCTCCTCTTCTTCCTCCTCGGGCGGACCCTGGTTGGTATCCAGCTTCTGGTCCATGTCGAGCGAGGCATCGAAATCAACGTTCTGATCTTCGATCACCTCATTGTTCGGCACCTCCTGCGGCACAGGGGGTTTCGGCGGAGGCGGCGGTTCCTTCTCCTGCTTGGTCTGCTGGATCTGCTTCATGTCGACCGTTTCCTGCTCCTCCATCTGCACCTGGAACGAGCTACTGCTCGACAGGTCGACCCGGAAGGCTACGATGAGCAGCGCGAGTGAGAGGACCAAACCAATCTCTACGTACAGCGGGTACTGGCTGCGGAGGTCCGCTCCTTCTTTCTTACGTACGCCCATGGGAAAGTACCGTTGTTTTGAAACGAGACGAGTGCCGCGGTGCACAGCGGCTTTTCACATCTGGTAATTCCGAGTACATAGGCAGTTCCTCAATGTTTCACTCTCAGGAGCGTACCGCAATTCTCGGGCCGTTTTCGGCCGCCTCTTCCTTGGAAAGAGACCAGCGGAGCGCATTGCGGGCGGCCTCATGAGGGCGCCGACATCCGATCGGCCCGACGGACGTGGTAGACATAGTATCCCACGAACGCGGCGGTAAACCCGACGAGATCGGCCGTGGCGTCGTAGGGATCCGCCATGCGCTGCACCGGGAGAAGGTGCTGGTACACTTCTGTGCTGGCCGCAAACAAGGCTCCTGCGACGAAGAACAGGCCTCCGCGCCGCCGAAAACACGTCGCCAGTCGGGCCTCATCCGGCGGACACAGTCCCCGAAGCCAAAGAAGCCCAAATCCTGCAAAGAGGGCTACGTGGATGATTTTGTCGACGCCGAGCTCGGGATCTACTCCTCCAAAGTCGCCGGCGGGGACGCTGATCGCTAGGATAATCCCGGCCGTCCAGAACGCGGCCAGGAGGCGGTAGTGGGCGGTTTTCATCAAGGCGAACAGGCGCATCCAGAAGGGACGAAACGGGGAGCGGAGGAAACGGCCCCCAATCAGGCGGTCCAACACGGCGTGCCAACCGATTTGATCCGGCTCGTCACCGCTGTGCGAATCGTTCGGCGGCCACGCGGGGGATCATGTCGAGCAGATCGGTGGCCACCATGGACCGGGAATCGTAGGTAGCTCCATACCGTTCCGCGGCGGCGCCCCCAACATGAAGGGCCGCAGCCGCGGCTTCGAGCGGCGGCACGCCCTGGGCCAGCAGGCCGACGCACTGGCCCGCGAGGACATCTCCCGTGCCGGCCGTAGCGAGGGCCGGGGGGGTGCTGCTGCCAATGAACGTGCGGCCGTCCGGCCCCGCAACGATGCTCGGCGCCCCTTTGAGCAAACACACGGCGCCCCACCGGTTCGCATACTCCTGAACGACCCGGACCCGATCGGTGAGGCCCACGTCGTCCCCGACCAGCCGCCGGAACTCGCCTGCGTGGGGCGTGAGGAGCCACGGGGCGTCCCGCTGCTCCGCGAGCTCGTCGATGCGCCCGGCGAGCGCGTTGAGGCCATCGGCGTCGAGCACGAGGGGCATGTCGGTCTCCCGCACCAGTCGCCGCACGAACTGCTCCGTCTGCGGGGCGCGGCCGAGCCCAGGGCCCACGAGCAGGGCGTCGGCCTTGTCCAGGATGTCGGTGAGCGTATCGAGGGCCGCGTCCGGCGCAATCCCGCCGTCGTCCCCCGTCGGAAGTGGGTGGATGGGGATCGTCGTGAGGGCCCCCGAAAGGGTCGGGTGAACCGTCCTCGGACAGGCGCAACTCACGTACCCGGCGCCGTTGCGCCCAGCCGCCTTCGCCGCCATGACCGGCGCTCCTGCGAATTGGGGAGCGCCCCCTACGACCAGGGCCGTCCCCACGCTGTACTTGTACGCATCGTGGCTCCGCATCGACGACATCGACGGGCCCGGCATGCACCGGCCCCTCCCCGATTCGCAAGCCTACCTTAGGGGCGGCTATCGTCACCGTTCGGTCCGCCTGGACGGCTACGCTGAGAACCGCGCCGGTGTCGCTGTGGAGACCGGTGGGCACGTCGATGGCCACGGTGGCGACATCCCGCTCGTTCATCCGCTCGACGAGGCTGCGGACCGGCTCGCGCACGTCGCTCGTGAGGCCCGTCCCGAGCAGGGCGTCGACGTAGAGGCGAGGGGCTCGCGCGTCGATCGTGTCCATCAGCGCGCCGAGGTCGTCGAGCACCTCGATCGTTAGTCGCGTGTTCCCCGCCGCCTCATCCTTGAGCTGTTGCAGCAGCGACAGGTTGTGGGCGGCGTCCTCGCTCAGGTCGCCGGGCGCGCTCGTGAGGACGACGTGCACCTGTGCGCCATCGGCCAGCAAGTGCCGCGCCATGACGAGCCCATCTCCCCCGTTGTTTCCTTTGCCGCAGAAGATCACCACGACCTCGCCGTCGAGTGGGCCGTAGGCGGCCTGGATGTGCTCGGTACATCCCCGCCCGGCCACCTCCATGAGTGTAATGCTGGGGAGCCCGTACTCCTCAATCGTGTACCGGTCGGCCTCGCGCATCGCGTCGGCCGTGAGGGCGGGG
>PXSX01000280.1 GCA_003022655.1 Bacteroidetes bacterium QH_1_64_81
AAGGACCGGGAGCAACTTCGCGGCCGGATGCTGCATGTCGTGCGGGGGCGGTGAGCGGAGTCGAAAGGGGCAATGTGGTCTGGGGGACTACTGGGCCGTTTCCTCCGGACCGTCCTCTCCAAGCGCCGAGGAGGCGGGCTCCCAGGTATCTTCCTGGACGCCGGCTTTGCGGTTGGCCCAACGGGCCAGGACGAAGAAGAGGTCGGAAAGGCGATTCAGATAAACGATGGACTGCTCGTTGATGGGGGTGGAGGTGCTCGCCTCTACGATGTGGCGCTCGGCCCGACGACACACCGTGCGCGCGGAGTGGAGCGACGCCCCGACCGGAGTGCCGCCCGGCAGGATGAATCGCTCCAGCGACGGAAGGTCCGCATCGAAGCGGTCGATCCGGTCCTCCACCGCCGTGACGTGTTCCTCCTCGATGCGCTCCACGACCGGCGTGGCGTCCATCGGGGTTGCCAGGTCGGCCCCCAGAACGAACAGCTCCTCTTGAAGAGTGCCGAGCACAGGGTCGAGCGTCTCCTCCTCGGGCTCCCCGTCGAGGTGGGCGCGGGCCAGTCCCACGATCGAGTTGGTCTCGTCGACCGTGCCGTAGGCGTCGATGCGCGGATTGCCTTTTCCCACGCGCTCCCCCCCGAAGAGAGCCGTGGTGCCGTCGTCGCCGGTCCGGGTGTAGATCCGCGTGCTCATCGGAGTGGAAGTGTGGCCCGAAAGGAAACGGAGCAGGTCGTCAACCGCGTAGCACGGCTCATCTCGGCTCGCGGTTCCGACCGAACGCCACGTTCTCCTCGTCCGGTCGAGAGGTCTTTTTCGAGGTCGAAGACGACGCGATCGGTCCCAGATAGTCGATCCGCAGCGTGCCGTTTGGGTGCCGGTCCACCTCCGCCCGCATGCCGAAGACCTCCGCGATTCGGTCGGGGGTGAGCACGGCGCCGGGCGGCCCCTCGGCGCGCAGCTTCCCCTCATCGAGGAGGAGAAGCCGGTCGGCGTAGCGGGCGGCGAGTTCAAGGTCGTGGCCCACCGCGAGGACCGTCCGCCCCTCTGCCACCTGCGTCCGCACCTGATCCATGAACGAAAACTGGTAGTGCACGTCGAGGTGGGCGGTGGGCTCGTCGAGCAGGAGGAGATCGGTGTCCTGCACGAGCGCCTGCGCCAGAAAGACGCGCTGCATCTCCCCGCCACTCAGTGACAGGACGGAGCGATGCCCGAAGTCCTCCAGATCAACCCGCGCGAGGGTCTCCCGCACCCGATCCTGGTCTGAGGCCCGGTATGCCTGGAACCATCCCCGGTGCGGCGCGCGCCCGAGCAACACGAACTCCTCGACGGTAAAGTCGAACGTCAGCGATCGCGCCTGCCGCACGAAGGCGAGCGTCCGAGCGCGTTTCTGTGCGCGTAGGTCCTCGTTCGGTACGCCCTCCAGGCAGATGTCTCCCTCGAACGGGATGTGCCCGCCGATGGCGCGCAGCAGGGTAGTTTTGCCGGCCCCGTTGGGCCCCAGCACTCCCACCCAGCGGCCCGCCGACACGTCGAAGCCAACGTCCCGCAGGATCGTGTGGCCGTCGAGCGTGACGGTGAGCTGATCGACCGAGAGCAAGGCCACGCCGCCGTTCAGGGCTTATGAGAAGGACCACATCAGAAGTCCGAACGCGTCACGGAGGCCCCTGTTCGGGTCGACCACCGTACCGTCAGGGTGGGGGAGGTAGCCCCAGCGCGGGTTTACGCGGGCGTGACAATCAGCACCTCTGAGGGCACGCCCCAGGCCGTCACGACAGCGTGATGCTGTTCCCGCCAGCGCGCCTCATCCAGACGGGGCTGCACGCGAACGGGCCGACAGCCGCCTACCCACGCCGGGCGAAGGGCATGCATAGTGTCCCAGAGGTGGGATACGGCGCCCGAGAGCACTCCCGCCCCCCATGTCAGTCCGGCCACACACAACCGCCCTCGCTCGCCCAGCAGACGATGCGCCTCGTCCAACAGGGTCCGTGCATCCTCGCGCGAGAGGAGATCCAGGATGTACGTGGCGACGATCCGGTCCTCCGACCCCTTGGGCCGATCGAACGTCAGGGTGCCGTCGGTCTGTCGCACCGTCGCCCGCGTCCCAAACGGCGCCAGTCGCTCGCGGGCAACCTGCACCATCTCGCCGCTGAGGTCGACACCCTCGTACCGCGCCTCCGGCGGACACCGCTCGCGGAGGAGGCGCTCGGCGACCCGCCCGGTCCCGCACCCTACCTCGAAGACGGCCCGGGCGTCCTCAAACGCCCCCTGCACGACGAGCGTGTTCAGGGCCGGGTCCTCGTAGAAGGCCTGCGTGTCCTGCCACGCTCCGATCCGATCGTAGACGGCCCTCGCCTCCTGCCGGGACAACATGCGTCTGGACCCCATGACGACAGGAGCAGCGTCAGGAAAAACAGAGGAGGTTCGTCCATGCGTCCACACACTACGCAATACGCACTACTGGATTGTCAAGACTCATTCTTTAGGCTCTGCAGCGATCTCAAAATTCCATGGCAAGTCGCTCCGAGCGAAGTCGAGGAGCCTCCATGGGCGCTGGCAGCCTACTTCAGGGAGATTTCTCGACTACGCTCGAAATGACGGGCCGTGATTTGGGAATTTTGAGATCGCGTATTCAACCCGTAGAATGACGGTTGGCGCTGTACTACGCAATACCACTTATCGTGCAGGCACCTGCTCGTCGTCCTGCGTCACAAGCGGGTAGTCGGCTTCGACTTCTCCGTTGACCATCTCCCGCAGGGGGCGCTGGAGCAGCCGCTTTCGGAAGCTGCTGAGGTAGTCGGTAAAGAGGACGCCGTCGAGGTGGTCGCGCTCGTGCTGCAGGACGCGGGCCAGCATGTGTCCGGCCTCGATCTCCTGCTCCTCAAAGGTGCGGTCGAGATAGCGCATCCGGATCCGCTCGGGCCGCGTCACCGCCTCCCGCACCTCGGGGATGGAGAGGCACCCCTCCTCGAGGTCGACGGTCTCGGTGCTCTCCTCCACGATTTCGGGGTTGATGAGGACCATCGGCTGCGGCGGGAGGGGCTCCGCCGACGCCGGCGGCGTTGCGCATTGTCTCGATCATGTCGTCGATCAGAGACTGCAGGTCGTCAGTGTTTTCCTCTACTGGCTCAGTCTCCTGGCGCAGGGCGTCGTGGCCGTAGACGTAAACGGGGAGAACCATGGGCAATGCGGATTGCGAAGGTCTCATGCGACCGTACCTACAACGCGACGACTCGACGGAAAGTGCCGAGACGCACCCGTGCAAAAACAGAGATCCCGAAAACTCTCACCCCTCGACCTCCCCCCTCAACGCGCTACTCCCGCCCGTAGTCGTCCTCGATGCGAATCACGTCGTCCTCTACACAGAGCCCCATCTGCGTCTCGATAAAGACGAGCGGCTCGTCGCCGTCGTTTTCGATGCGGTGCGCGTCTCCCACGTCGATGAAGCAGGTGTCGCCCTCCGACACGTCGATCGCTTCGTCGTTGCGGGTGAAGACGCCCTCGCCCCGCACGACGACCCAGTGCTCCTCTCACCCGGTAGCCGGGCTCATTGAGGTACTCTTCCCAGCGGCCCCAGGGGCGGTCGTCAGCGTCGAGAAGCATTGTGGATCAGACGGGTTTGGATTCGAAGTAGTAGCGAAGCGAGAAAGTCAGCATCTCATCAGAACCGGCCATTCGGCGTCTCCTACATTTCCACCGTAGCGTCGGCCGCTTTGCGGGAAGGAGACGCCGTCTCGACGGAGGTACCGATGGTCCACAGAAGCCCCCCGAGCAGGATCGCCCCCACGATCAGCCCAATCGACCAGTGCATCCCAAAGCCCGCGGGCAGCGTCCCGAACAGAATGGCGACGGTCCCCACGATGAGCGCGTACGGCAACTGCGTCCGCACGTGCTCGATGTGGTCGCAGCCGCTGGCCATCGACGAGAGGATGGTGGTATCGGAGATCGGGGAGCAGTGGTCGCCCCAGACCGACCCGGCGAGCACGCAGGAGACCGACGAGTAGAGAATGTGGTAGTGAGTGGGGGCATCCATCCCGAGACGAGGTAGTCGGCCGTGTGCAGCACCTCGGTAATGTTCGAGAGCGACCACGCCAGCACGAGGATGATCATCGCGAACAGCATGGACTTCAGGCCCTCGTACCACGCCTCCACGGTCTGCTCCAGGTCCAAAATGCCCTGCCCGAGGGAGAGCGCAGCGGCGACCACAACCCCGAGCAGCGACCCCCACATGAGGGCCGTGTACGAATTGGCCTCGCCGATGATGTCACTCAGTGAGGCGTCTGCCCCGACGGCCTGAACGCCCGTCGCGTAGAGTCCCACTAGCACACCGCCCACCAGCACAACGATCGGAATCACCGCATTCACGGCGCGATACGGCGTTCCTTCCGGCGGCTCGAGCTCCTCCCCCTCGGCCGCCTCGTCGACGTTGGCGTCGTCCCCCAGCACCTTGCCCGTGTCTCGCGCCCGCTCTTCGGCCTCAAGCATCGGTCCAAAGTCAAGCCCAGTATAGGCCACGAGGAAGACAAAAAGCAGGGCGAGGAATGGATAAAAATTGTACGGAAGGGAATTGAGAAACACCGAGTACGCCCCCTGCGAAAACCCCTCGATGTTCTCGATTGCGGTGCCCAGCAGCCCCACCTGATACCCGATCCAGGTCGTCACGAGGGCGACCGTCGAAATGGGGGCGGCCGTGGAGTCGACGACGTAGGCCAGCTTCTCCCGCGAGATGCGGAGGCGATCGGTCACGGGCCGCATCGTGTTGCCCACGATGAGCGTGTTGGCGTAGTCGTCGAAAAAAATGCTGATCCCCAGAACCCCAGTCACCATCTGTCCGCGCCGGGAGTCGTTTGCAAAGCCGGTGAGGCGCTCAACGATGCCCAGGGTGCCGCCGTTCTTGGAAATGATGCCGACCATGCCCCCAATCATGAGCGAAAACAGAATGATGGCCACGTGATCGGGGTTGGCCATCGCATCGAGCACGTAGACCTCAAACGCGTCGAGCAATCCCTTGAACAAGGCCCAGGGCGTGAAGCTGATGGCGGTGACGGCCCCGATCCATACGCCGAAAAACAGCGCCGGCACTACCTTCCGGTACACGAGGGCCATGCCGATGGCCAGGAGGGGCGGCAGGAGGGACAGCCAGCCGGGAATCGACCGGGTGCTCGTGGACCGGAGCACCTCTCCGTTGCTCACAACGTCTACAGAGACGGTCCCGCCGGAGGCAGTGGTCACCTCCTCACTTATCCACTCCTCCGCGTCCGCATTGTATTCGAGTGGCACGGTCCGCCCCCCGACCCGAACGGCCAGCGTCCCGGGGGCCGCCAGGGACGAGTCGCCCGGCACGGTGACCGAAAACTCGATGCCGTTCAGCACGGGATCCGGCACGTCAATGGCGCCTTGCTCCTGTCCGAGGGCTGTCGGCATCATGAGTACGAACAGCCCTATGCCGATGAAGAGAGCCCGCATTCCAG
>PXSX01000281.1 GCA_003022655.1 Bacteroidetes bacterium QH_1_64_81
AGCACTGCCAGGCAGTGCCCAACATAGCGATCATACATAGCTCGGGTAGGAGGATGGGTGGAAAAGCCGTGGGTTACCCGCGTCGGTCCTCAGGAAGAAGCGTAAAGACCAACGGGGGGAGTCCAAAGACGAGAGACGGACTCACGCCCACGGCGGGGGGTGGGGCACCTCCAGATACGGAGCTTGATGATCCGCGACGGAGACGCGCGGAAAGGACTGCGAGCGCACAAGTGGGGATGGAGGCGGGGCCGGACCGGTCGGCGCCACCGCAAGCGGACGATAGCCGACGGGCCGCTGCTGACCCGGAGCTGTCGATTCCTCGAGCACCGAGGTGTCCATCGCCTGGGCGAGGGCATCCAGATATTGTTCTTCCTCCCGGTCGTGCAGCACCCAGGCATGTAAGACATCGCCCCGCCACTCTTCGTAAACGATGTCGTAGAGGTTGCCCTGGTAGCGAAACTCGTGCTCCTCAACCCGCACGAACGACGACGTGGAGGACTGGCGTTCGACCCGTGGAATGGTCAGATGCTGGAGGTCCTCCAGAAGGCTCGGGGACTCCGACACCGCGGCAATCTCGTGTTGCTTCTGCTGCTGAGCATGATACCGACCAAGCAGCGCCCCGAGCATGCCTACCTGTCCCCCGAGCAGAGACAAGATGAGAAGAGCAGTGAGCGCGCTTCGCATCGACGCGGGGTCGCCAGGGAGTGATAGCGTTTTTTTTACACAAAAAGAAAGAGGTGAAGAAGTGTCAATCGCGTTTCGCTGTGACCGTCATGAGCGCCGAGCGGTGGCCCTGGTCTCCACCGTCTGCGGGCTCTGTCGGAGATTCTGGCCTACCGCATTGTCCCCCACACTTCTCGTTGGCCCCAGGGACGAAATCCTGGAGCCTTCCGTTGGTCGCGCCGTGCGCAGTTGAGATGGAAGCGTCGGGAGGGCAGCCGGTGGCTAGCGCTGTTTGTTGTTTGTCCTCCTCAAGAGCCCCCAATAGATGGGAGCGAGGTGCTTTTTAGAGGCCGCGCAGCGCCTGCGTCATGGTGAGCTCCGGTTCGCCCTCCGAGGTCGGAAAGCCGAGGGGCCGGACGGTGTACTGCCGGTCCGTCTTCGGTCGCGAGGCCTGAACGGTCGTGTCCTGGACGGTGGCGTACACCGTTCGGAGGACGCGTTGGTACTTCTGCCGCATCATTCGCTGCTCCGTAACGGTGGCACCGTAGGCAGAATGGAGGTTCCGGTAGGTCGAGGTCGGAGAAAGTCGCTCGATTCGGTCTCGCTGGGTCTGGAGAAGAGAATCGTGCTCTTCGTGCAAACTCTCAAAGTGCTCCGCCATCGGCTGAAGCGTGTCGGCCTTCGACGCCGCCGCTTCCAGCGTCTGGAGATCCGTCTCGGCCCGGTCGAGCGCGTCCGCAAAGGTTTCAACCGCCTTCTGCATCGCTCGGTAGGTCTTGGGCTTCGTGTCGTACTCGTCGCCATAGGTGCGGCAACCGCCTAGAATCAGCCCTGCGACGGCGAATAGGAAGAGGACGGACTGTGACCGTAGCATGTACCGAAAAGGATGGTTTTTATAGAGTCGAACGTCCCCACCAACGAACGAAAAAGCTGGCTCTCAGACGTAGGTCCGTTCATCCAGAAACCGTGATTTCCGCCCGCCCCCTTTCGTCGCCAGCACGGTCCGGTTCGCGGGGATTGCATTCCGCAGAAGAGACCGTCGGTTCGCAGAGAAACACCGAACGTGAGCGGATGGTATTCTACGATCCGGCTGCGTGCAATCCCGATAATCACACCTCGCAGCAGTCACGGGGTGGGCTCGATCTGGTTCCGGAGGGTTGGGCATCGCCCGACTGGACCGCCAGAGTGGATCCCTGAATGGAAGAAACCAGGGTTCATCCCCAGCCTCGATGGCCTGCCGGACCGCCACGGCCGTCCGCCCCGCGACTGAAACGCTGAGAGGCCACGCGTCTACGCCCCCGTTTTCTCATACCTTGGTCGCCCCCTCTGCTCATGAGTGAACAAACGACCCGCCTCGTTCAGCGCCTCCGTGCTCGCCTTCGGCGAACGATGCGACGCATGTCGTGGGCTGAACTGGCGTTTGGGGCAACCGTGGCCCTGGGCAGCGTAACAGCCCTGTGGCTCGTTGCTGCGATCTTAGAAGCGACCCTGTGGCTCGATCCCACCGTCCGGACCGGGCTCATGGTGTTGATCGGGGCGGGTCTCCTTGGGGTCGGGGCCGCGTTGGTTGCGCGTCCGCTGGCCCGCCTGCTCGGGGTGCTGGACGGCCCCTCCGACGAGGAGGTGGCCCGGGCCGTCGGCGAGCATCATCCCGTCGTGGCCGACCGCCTGGTGAACCTCCTGCAGCTTGCCGATGGGCAGGCGTCGCACGCCCCGGCCCCATACGTCGACCGGGCCGTCCGACACCTGGCCGAGCAGATCGATGAGGTCCAGTTCGACGAGGTGGCCGACTTCCAACCGGCCCGGAGTGCCGCGCAGTGGGCCGCCCTTCCCCTCCTCGGCGTCTTCGCGTTTTTGCTCGCGGCCCCGTCGACGTTCCTGAACGCCTCTGAGCGGCTGCTGGCCCCGCAGACCCCCTTCGACCGCCCCGCGCCCTTTGACTTTGCCGTTCAGCCGGGGGATGCGCGCCTCGTCAAGGGCGACTCCCTCCGTGTCACCGTCCGGGCTACGGGACAGGTCCCCGAAACCGCAACGCTGCTCCTCCGCAACCCCGAAGACGACTCCCCTCGGCGAATCGCCCTGGAGGCGGACCCCGCCGGTACGTTTCGACACACTGTGCCGAACCTGCGGCGACCGCTGCGATACCGCGTCGTGGCCTCGCCGGTGCGCACCGAGTGGTACACGGTCAACGTGGCCCAGCGCCCCTTCCTCCGCCGGTTGCAGCTGAAGGTGACGCCGCCCGCATACACGGGTCGGCCGTCCCGCCGGCTTGCTCCCAACGTCGGCGACGTTACCGCACTGCCCGGCACGCAGGTGACCGTGTCGGCCGCCCTGGGCGGGGCGCCCGTCGCGGATGCCTCCCTGGAGTTC
>PXSX01000282.1:0-3075 GCA_003022655.1 Bacteroidetes bacterium QH_1_64_81
GGATGAAGGCGAGCCCGTGGTACCACTGAAACTTTCGGATCCATCGTTCGAGTCGAGCCCACAGTCCCAGAGGGGCGTCTGCCGGCGCCGCAGGATCTGGAGCGACCACTGCGGGGAGCTCCGCCAAGGCAGCTACCGTAGGGACAGGGATCGCCGTCGACGCGTCGGGGGGAGATGAGACCTCGTCCGACGCCCCGGCCGACACGTCCGACGCTCCGGGACTGTGGGCGCGATTCAAACGATGGATTCGAAAGTTTCAGTGGTACCACGGGCTCGCCTTCATCCTGGTCACTCTCGTTTTTGTGCCCCTGGGCTTGGGGACGATGCAGGCCGTACAGAATACGGAATTCTTCGTGTTCGTCCTCGCTTGTGTCGTCGTCTACGGCGGATACAACCTTTTCCGTCGATATTCGGGCTCCTCGCACACCGTTCTGAGCACGATTTCGTCGTTCCGGGGCGGGGAGGCCTCGTCGTCGTGGTCGTAGTACCGTTTCCGGGTGGACCGGTCTGCCCCCGAGCGAAATGTTATTGTGGATGTGTGCGAACGGTTCAACCGGCATTGCCTGTCTTCGCACAAAAAAGATCAGTCCGGCGTGTCGACTTTACACGCGGGCTCCTAGATTTGAACGCCGTGTGTTCGTTCTGTCTACGAGTCCTGCTTCTGCGATGTCTGAACTCCCCGACGATGCCTCGGCCAAGCACGTTGCCATCTCTGGAAACATCGGCGCCGGAAAGACGGCCCTCACGGAGGTGCTCGGCGAGTATTTCGACTGGGACACCCTCTACGAACAGGTCGACGACAACCCGTACCTCACCGACTTCTACAACGACATGCGTCGGTGGTCCTTCAACCTTCAGGTCTTTTTCCTCTCCGAGCGCTTCGAGCAGCTCCAGCGCATTGAGGAGTCGGAGACATCAGTCGTGCAGGACCGGTCCATCTACGAGGACGCTCACATCTTTGCCCGAAACCTGTACGAGATGGGCCACATGAGCACCCGGGACTACGAAAACTACACCGATCTCTTCACGATCATGACGTCGTATCTGCAGCCCCCCTCCCTCCTCATCTACCTGCGGGCGTCGGTCCCCACCCTCGTCAACCACATTCAGCAGCGGGGCCGGGAGTACGAGTCAACCATCCGCATCGACTACCTCGAGCGGCTGCAGGGCCACTACGAGGAGTGGATCGAGAACTACGACCGCGGCCCAAAGCTGATTGTCGACGTGGACGAGCTCGATTTCGTGGAGGAGGAGGACGACCGTCGGGCTGTGCTGAACCAGATCGAGAGTCGGCTCTTTGGATTGTTTCCGGATGAGTGATACGAACTCCGCAAGCGTCGCCTGGGTATGGAAGGCTGGAGGGATGGACGTGAGGACGTATTGTGCTTTCAGAGCCTGTTTGGCGGATGGATACGTAGCCGAGACATAGTGGGCGAAATGCAGAACGGTGCCCAAACGACCCCTGTAGTGGGGGCCGAGCGAGAGCGAGGTCATGCCCCTGGTGAACTACCGGGGGAGTGAAGAGGCCGTTCTGCACGAGATCCACGAAGTCACAGGCCGTAGACAGTTCGCCAAACAGGTTCTCGGCCTTCCACATGCCGACAGTCGTCGGCACAGGCTCTCCTCCCATCCACACCCGAATCCTGCTTCTGGACTCGGTATGACTCCCACGTTCCCGGTCGGCCCCGTTTCTTACGCGCCCCGGCCATGCCCGCTCCCCACCGTTCCATCGTCTTGTCCCCGACCGCCCGGCTCGCACTCCTGATCGGTCTCGGACTCGCCCTCGGCCCCGTCCGCAGCGCCCACGGGCAGGTCGACACCACCGACGCGGCCACGCCCGACACCCTCCAGCGTGCCCCGACGGACACGACCCGGCTCTCGCCCGCCGACACCACCCAGCCGAGCCCAACCGACACCGCCGATGCGTCGCCGCAACCGCTCCGGCCGCAACCCGTGGCTCCGCCGCTGTACGGCCGCGCCCGAACCGACTCGATCCCCGGCCGCCTGCCTTGCTCCACACCGGGTGCACCTCTGGTTCGACGGCTTTTCGCTGGACCATGCCCTGACGGGGCGTCCCCGATTCGAACTCCTCCCCCCTTCCTTCCTGTCGCCTCCCCGCACGGGATTCGATCCGGGGGGCGGGGCCGTCGGGGTGCACACCTCCTGGCGCGCGTACGAACCGAAGCGTCCGGTCACCGAGCTGCGCTACCGGTTCGACAACAGCGGACTGCACGCCATTGAGGCAGGGCACTCTCAGAAGCGCCGCCTCAACCTGTTTGGCCGACCCGGCCTGCTGCACCTAACTTTCGGATACGGAGGGCGGAAGGCTGACGGCGTGTACGACGGCAGTCGCCTGCGCAAGGAGCGGCGCATCTGGGGGCGACTCCAGTACCAGACCAACGACTGGACCTTTGAGCTGTCTGACCGCTCGTCGCTCTATCGCATTGGGGCCCACGGCGGTGCCATTCCCCCGGGAGAAACGTTTTCGACGATTTACGCCCTTCCGGTGGCCGGCAGCAGCGTGCGCGCCCCGAATGCGCAGCGCAAGACGGTGCGCAACGATCTGACCGCGCGGGTCCGCGGCCCTCTGGTGCCCCTGCTGGACCGCCGCGCCGAGCTGTCGGCGGGCTGGACCTCCAACGCATCCGACTTCCGCCCGGACCGAGGGACGACCGATACGACGTGGACCGTTAAAATGGACGGGGGACACCTCCGCTTCCGGCAGTCGCTCAAGGTAGGCGCCCACACGCTCACCGGCAGCGTGCGGGGCGCCCTCTGGCGGATCGACGAAGGCAATGTGCCTCAGATTGACGGCACCCGGGGCGCGGCTCACGCCCTCCTGCGGGACTCCCTCCGGCTGGGGGCCACCGATCTCGTTGTGGACGCGGGCGGCCACGTCACGACCGAGCAGACCTACCTCTCCCTCACCGCTCGGACCCGTCGCTCCGTGGGCCCGCTTCGGCTGTCGGCGTCGGCGACGGCCACGGGCCAGCGGGGCGCGTGGATCGAGGACGACGGGTTCGCGCCGTACGTCCGGGCCCTCAACGGCGAGCGGTCCGGGATTGCCGATCACGT
>PXSX01000282.1:3158-4439 GCA_003022655.1 Bacteroidetes bacterium QH_1_64_81
GAGGGGCGCATCGGGGCTCGCTTCGTCCTCTTCACCGACCTCACCACAGACCTCTACGTCCGGGCGCGGGGGTGGACCGCCATGAACAGTCGCTGGTTCCACCCGCCAACCGGGCGCCTGGTCGTTCCCCCCCGGCAGGCCCCGATCCCGAACGCCCCGGGCCTGGACGTGGGGCCGAGCGGGACCGTCGACGTCCGCGCCGAGGTCCAACTCCGAAGCGCACAGCTCTTCTTCACGTTCCAAAACATTCAGGCGGGCACCCAGCTGCAGCCCGGCACCTTCGTGGTGCCCGTGTATCCCTTGCCGCCCCAGCAATTTCGGTTCGGCGTCTTCTGGCCCATTTTTGACTGAACAAGGGGCGCTACGGGGCTCGAGAGGAACCACTGCACTGCCCTGAAGGGTACGAATGGAGCGGAAAGTAAAAGTGCCATTTGCAGACGCGATTCTACCCGATCGCATGTTTTCCAGGATCGAGCTCCCACATTCCGTCCGGAAGGCGTTGTCGGATCTGTGGGCGACCGCAAAATATTACAGTTACGGACTGTACCTGGAGCTGATGGACAAAAACGTCTTCCTCTGGGCGCAGGCCATTGCCTTCAAGGTCCTCGTGACGATCGTCCCCATCATCATTCTCGCCACGGGCATCATGGGCCGCGCCCTCCAAGGAAACGATGCGTTCGCCGCCGTCACCCGGTTTATTCGGGAGCTCCTTCCAGGCACCCACAGCCAGCAGCTCATCGACTTCCTCATGCAGCTTCAGGATGCCAGCGCAACCATCGTAAGCATCGGGGGCGTTGGCCTGTTCCTCTCGGCCATGTCGCTGTTTATCACCCTGCGGATTGCCGTCAGCAATGCCTTTGAGCAGACCTGGCATGAGCAACGCTCGCTCTGGTGGGGCTACCTGTTCGACGTTCGAATGGTGATCCAGGTCGGCATTCTCTTTCTTCTGACGGTCGGGCTATCGATGTTCGTGCCCCCCTTCGTCAACGACGTGATCATCGCTCAGGCCATCGGACCGGAGCGGTTGATTCAATGGCTGTGGAAGAGCGCCGTCTGGATTACGGGGCTTCTCCTTCCCCTCCTCCTCACGACGGCCATGTTTTTTCAACTCTACTACTTTGTGCCGAAGCCGCATCCGCGAATGCGAAGTGCTCTCGTCGGAGCTCTCCTCGCCGCCGTCCTGTGGGAGGCCGCCAAGCAGGCCTTCACGTTTTACGCCACGTACGTCGGATACGGAACCGGGACCGAAGCCCTCGGCAGTACGTTCGGGCTCATCGTGGC
>PXSX01000282.1:4459-7477 GCA_003022655.1 Bacteroidetes bacterium QH_1_64_81
ATGACGCGGGCGAGGAGGCCGACGTGGACGCTGAAGACGGATCTGACGAGCACGCCCCACCCGCCCGACGCGTGTAGGCCCCTTTCTCTTCCCCTTCGTCGTCGTCCTCGCAGGACCGTCGCGGGCGCCCGGCACACGATTCGTTTCCGCCCATCGATTGCATGTCTCGTCCACGGTGCTCCCCCACTCGTTTGCTCCCAATCGCCCCGTTTGCTCCCCCGGCCTCCTGCTCGCCGCACTGCTAACCGGCTTCGTGGGAGGCGCCCCCCCCAAGGCCGCTGCCCAGGCGCCGCTGTGGGCCGCAAACAGCAACACCACAGTCCAGGAGGTCTCGTACCGGTTCATGGACCAGCAGACCTTCGAGACGAGTCGGCTCCAGGAGCAAATTGCGACGGCCGCCCCCGGAGTGCTCGCCCACCTGCGAAACCTGTTCGCGTTTCTGCCGGGCGTGCAGCGACATCGATTCCCGTTCGATCCAGTGACCCTCCAGAAGGACGTCGTCCGGCTGCGTCAATTCTACCGGCAGAACGGGTTTCCCACGCCCGAGGTTGACTATCCGGCTACGCAACTCGACACCTCAAGCAACCAAATCCACGTCATCTTTACCATCCGGGAGGGGCCTTCGATACAGATCCGGAATACCCAGTTTTTGACCGCCGGGGATACCACGGCGATCGAGGCGGCGTTGCCGGACGACCTGCGCGACGCGTGGACGCGTTACCGGGACGAGACCCTGCAGACTGAGGGCCGCTATACCGATTTCAAGCGCACGCAGATCGAGGATCAGATTCAGTCCTGGCTCCGAAGCCGCGGATACGCCTTCGCCGAGGTCCGCGCGGCGGTGGATACGATCCAGTATGCCGCTGACCTGACCGTTTTCGCGGACCCGGGGCCTCGCGGCGTGGTGTCCGAGATTCGGATCGAGGGCAACGAATCGATCGACGACCCGATTATTCTGCGGGAACTGCCGTTCTCGGTGGACGATCGCTTTTCGGCCGATGCCGTGCGGGAGGGGCAGCGAAAGCTATTCAACCTCAACCTCTTTCGGGTGGCCCTGGCCGACGTGCCAAACCAGCCTCGCGACAGCTCCGTCGCGGTGCGCTATCGGGTCCGGGAGACGGAGATCCGGGCGTACTCCGGCCAGGTGGGGTACGACACACGTTCGGGCGCGCGACTCGAGGGCAGTTGGCGCCACCGCAACTTTCTCGGAAACGCCCGCACCTTCATCGTCAACCTGACGGCCGAGACGGGACTCCCCGAAAATCCCCCAACTTTCTTCTCGAACTTTCTTACCCGATCGTCGCAGGCCCTCAGCCGTCGGTTCCGCGCCTCGGTGACCCTCCGACAGCCGTACCTGTTTTCGGAAGCCCTCTCCGGCTCCGTGGCCCCCTTCGTGCAGGAGCGACTGAACCCGACCCTCGCCCCGAACCCCAATCGCTTCTTGAATCTCAACGAGCGACAGTACGGGCTCAACTCGACCCTGGTCTACGACTTCCTCCCCTACCGGACGCTCTCGCTGCAGCACTCGGTCAGCCGCACACGGCAGTTTTCAGCGCCGGGCAGCCGGGACAGCGCTCGGGCCGAAGCGCCCCTGGGCACAGGGGACGCCCCTTTCAACAAGAGCATTTTCACCGTGAACGGGACGTTCGGGGACGCCGACGACTTCATCAGCCCCACGAAGGGGTACATCGTCCGCCCCACCATTCAGTTGGGGGGCTACTTCTTTGAGTCGGGGGTGGAATTCGTGAAGCTGAGCGGCGAACTGAGCGGCTACCTGCCCCTCTCCGAGTACGTCGAGGTGGCGGGGCGAGTGTTTGCCGGGACACTGCGGCCGTTTGGGGAGAGCCGGTCCAACCTCACCCTGCCCGGATCTCCGTCCGACCAGGACTTTCGGCAGAATCGAGCGTACCAGAATCGCTTCTCCGACTACCTCTTCTACGCCGGCGGCGGGAGCGACGTGCGGGGGTGGGCGTCTCGTCTTGCCGGAGGGAAGGTTCTTCGAGAGTCCTCGGTACGCCGAGAGGGGTTTGTGTATCGGCCCATCGGGGCCCGGTCTAAAATCGGCGCGAGCGTGGAGGCACGCTTTCCCCTACCCGGGCTTGGGTCCGACTGGCGCACCGCTGCGTTTGTGGACGGGGCCTACCTGACGGCCGGATCTCTAGATCTGACGCCTCCATCCGGAGTCGCCCTTACGGACCCGAGCGGGAAGCGCGTTAGTACGGACCCCTCCCAATTTCTGGTCGGGGCCGGCGCTGGACTCCGATACCAGACCCCCTTCGGCTTTCTTCGGATCGACCTGGCCCACAAGCTGACGCCCGACGCTCTGGACCTGCGCACGGCGAAGGACGTGGGAGCGGCCGTGCAGGGCGACACCCCGAGACCTGTGTCGGACGTTGATACTCGCTTCATCCGACGCTTCCGGATCCACTTCGGCATTGGGCGGTCGTTTTAATCGCTGGAGCACCGATCCTCCCCTCTCTCCTCTTGTTCCTGCTGTGACCGACTCGCCTTCCGTCTCCGGTCCGGACCCTGCCTCCTCCCCCGATGAGGCCTCCCCCTCGGCCCTCCGGCGCTGGGGCCGGCGCGTGCTGTGGGGCCTGGGCGGCCTGGTGGGCACGGCGGTGCTGCTCGCCGGGCTCGTGCTGCTCGTGCTGCAGACGGAGACCGGCGCCACCGCCGCCGCGCAGTTTCTCGCGCGGCAGTTCAACCCGATGCCGAACACGACCCTGACCGTCGACCGGGCGTCGGGAAGCTGGGTGCGCTCGCTCCGCCTGACGAACGTATCCCTTGCCCGACCAGACAGCGCGTCGGCCTCGTCGACCCGAATGGCCCACGTCGACACGCTTGCGGTGCAGTATCGACTGGGCGCGTTGCTTCACGGCCGTCTGCACCTGACCGCGGTGTCCGCGAGCGGCCCCTCGGTGACGATGCGCCAGGCCCCCGACTCGTCCTGGGACTGGGTCCGCCTGGCCCCCATCGCGAAAGAAGCGCCGGACGACACGAGTGCGGGCATGCCGA
>PXSX01000283.1 GCA_003022655.1 Bacteroidetes bacterium QH_1_64_81
TGCCCAGTGCCAGCGTAACCGTCCCGGCAAACGAGCGTGTGCTCGATAGTGAGGTTTCTAGCAGAACTCGGGCTTCTGCTCCACTGACTTCCCCCATAAACCATCCGCCAATCAACGTCACGGCGGCCGCTAACGCGCCCCCAAGGACTGCTCGTCGCAGGTCAACCTGTACGGATTCCGGACCCGCCGTCGAGTCCGAATCGGTTTTTTCTTGTCGGGCTGCCTGGGTCTCAGCGCGTTGTCTTTCTGAGGATGCGCTTTCTGAGCGTGGACGGTCTAGGGGCGAATCTTTGGGAGAGTCGTGTTTCGGCATGATGGATTAGAGCGGCTGCACGTTCAGGATCTAATCACGGGAAAGAGGAGAAGGGGAGGGGAAAAGTTGCGTATGGGAGCGTGGAGGTTTCCCCGCACGGTTCCGAACGTCCACGGCGACGGAGTCTTAAGAAGCGTTCTGCACGACTCGGCACGGCCACAAATCGACCTCTGTGCGGCGCGCGGCGCTAGGCAACTGCACCGTCCCCGGCTTCCGTTCGAGGCTCTTCCCGCTGCTCTTCCACGGCATCCGGCTGGTTCCAGGCGTATCCGTAATGGGCGGGCGGAGTAAGGTTTTCTTTGATAGCGCGGGGCGACACCCATCGCATTAGGTTGTAGGCGGAGCCGGCTTTGTCGTTGGTGCCGGACCGCCGCGCGCCCCCGAAGGGCTGCTGTCCCACGACGGCACCGGTGGGCTTGTCGTTCACGTAGAAGTTGCCGGCGGCCTGTTCGAGCACGTCGCTCGCCAGCTTGATGGCCGACCGGTCGCGGGCAAAGATGGACCCTGTAAGTCCGTACGGGGAGGTCTCGTCCACCAGCGTAAGGGTTGACGCGTATTCCTCGTCCGGATACACGTGCACAGTGGTAACGGGTCCGAAGATCTCTTCCCGCATGGTTTTCTCCTTCGGGGCGTGGGCCCGGATGAGGGTCGGCTCGATGAAGTATCCGGTCGAGTCGTCGTAGCTGCCGCCGCAAATAATTTCGGCGTCGTCCGACTCGCGGGCGTGCTCGATGTAGCTCACGATCTTGTCGTAGGCCCGCGCGTCGATGACGGCGTTGATGAAGTTGGTGAAGTCCTCGGGAGGGCCTACGCTGACCTCATCGAGCTGAGCGGTAATCTCGTCCCGAATGTCCGGCCAGATCGATTCGGGCATGTAGAGGCGGGAGGAGGCAGAGCATTTTTGACCCTGATACTCGAACGCGCCCCGAACGACAGCGGCGGAGACCTGCCGGATGTCCGTGGACGGGTGCGCAATGATGAAGTCCTTGCCCCCCGTCTCCCCCACGATCGTGGGATAGGTGCGGTACGTATCCAGGTTGTCCCCAATGCGAGACCAGAGGTGGTCGAAGGTTCCGACCGATCCGGTGAAGTGAAGGCCGGCGAAGTGCTTGGAATCGAGGACAGGATTTCCAACTGCCGCGCCGTCGTCGGCGGGAAGCATGTTGATCACGCCAGGAGGCAGTCCCGCTTCTTCGAGGATCTTATAGAAGAAGAAGGCGGAATAGATAGATCGCGACGCGGGCTTCCAGAGGACCGTGTTGCCCATGAGCGCGGGCGCGGTCGGGAGATTTCCCTGGATGGCGGTGAAGTTGAAGGGAGTGACCGCGAAAACGAAGCCCTCGAGCGGCCGATACTGCATCTGGTTCCAGATGCCCTGCGAATCGTTGGGCTGGTCGCGGTAGATCTGCTCCGCAAAGTGGACGTTAAACCGGAGGAAGTCGATGAGCTCGCAGGCAGCATCAATTTCGGCCTGGTGGATGCTTTTGCCCTGCCCGAGCATGGTGGCGGCGTTGAGCGTGTCCCGGTACGGACCGGCAATCAAATCGGCAGCCCGCAGGAAAATGGCCGCTCGGTCCGGGAAGTCCATCGCCGCCCACTCGGCCTTAGCGTCCAGGGCCGCGTCGATCGCGTCCTCCACCTCGTCGGCTCCGGACCGGTGCACCCGCCCGAGCAGGTGCTGGTGGTCGTGAGGAGGAACTATCTCGGAGGTCGGTTCCGGGTACACGGGCTCCCCACCAATAAATGCCGGAATCTCGATGGTCTGTTCGCGAAGCTCTCGGAGCCGCTTCTGCACCGAACGGCGCTCCTCGGAACCGGGTGCGTACGACAGGGTCGGTTCATTTTCGGGGGTCGGAGTTTCGGGATAAGCGTTGTTCATGGTAGGGCTCGAAGCGGACTGCCGACTGGGGAAAAGAACTTGCAGAAACTGTCACGCAAGATACGGATGCTCATCGTCGCTTGTTCGTCACACTTCGGCGAACGAGTCGGATCTTCTATGGGGCGCTGTTGTAGCGGATTCTGCATCCCAACCATGCCTGTGCGCGGTCTTTTAGGACTTGTCACTTTTCCTCGTGCCCTTTCAGTTTGAGCGCTTCATGTCCCTCCGGTACCTGTGGGGGGCCGAGGGGCGGGAGGAAGGCCGCAGCTTCCTCCGCTTCATTACGTACGTTGCAATCGGGGGGGTCGCGCTGGGGGTGGCGGCTCTCCTGCTCGCGCTCGCGATCGTGCGGGGGTTCAGTCGAGAGATCGAAAACAAAATTGTCGGCTTCGGGGCGCACATTCAGGTTACCAGCTACGTTCAGGATCAGCCCCTCGATCAAGGCAGCGACCTCCGTTCGGAGTTGGCCCAGATGGACGGCATATCGGAGGTAGCCCCCGTCGTGGAGCAACCGGTCCTGCTTCGCCGCACCGACGACGCGATCGATGGGGTCGTGTTGCTCGGCGTGGAGCAGCTCCCATCGTATTTGCGACAACGGATCCACGAAGGGGCGTTCGAGGTGCACCCGAGGGATGGGGGGCATCCGGGCCTCGTGGTGGGGCAGGAACTGGCGAGCCGGCTGGGGCTGGAGGTGAGACAGCTCGTCACGACCTTTGCGTTACGGGAGGAGACCTCAGGCGAGTCGTCCTTCGGGGTCCGCACACCTCGCGTCAAACAGTTTCGGGTCCGGGGCATCTACGACACCTCGCTCAAAAAC
>PXSX01000284.1 GCA_003022655.1 Bacteroidetes bacterium QH_1_64_81
TGGAGCCCCATCAGCAGCGCCGTGAAGCCGGTGGGCCGACTCCGAGCGCTCGATCCGGTCCACTCGCTCAGCGCCGCCGCCCGCTCTTCGTACCCGGTGCGCCCCGTAAAGCGCGCCAGCCGGAGCAGATTCATTAACTGAATCGAGTTGCCGGACGGCATGGCGCCGTCGGTCGCCTCCTTGGGGCGCACGATGAGCGCCTCCCCGTCGTCCGGCGTCATGTAGAATCCGCCGCCTTCGGCATCCCAGAAGTGATCGAGACTGGCGTCCAGATGCTCCTGGGCGGCGCGGAGCCACTGCAGCTCGAAGGTGGTTTCGTACAGCTCCAGGAGGCCCCAGGTGAGAAATGCGTAGTCGTCGAGCGTCGCCTGAATGCCGGCCTCCCCCTCGCGGTAGCGGTGCAGAAGGCGCCCCTCGGCGTCGCGCATCGTGTCGAGCAGGAACTGCGCCGTGCGACGGGCGGCGGCCTCGTAGTCGGGGTCGTCAAACACCCGTGCTGCCGTCGCCAGGGCCGCGACCATCAGGCCGTTCCAGTCCGTCAGCACCTTGTCGTCGAGGTGGGGACGGGTACGCTCCGACCGGGCCTCGAGCAGAGTGGTGCGGGCCGTTTCGAGGCGGTCTCGCAACGCGTCCTCGTCTAGGTCCCGCCTTTCGGCCTCGTCGGCGAGAGAGCGGTCCAGATGCAGCACGTTCTTTCCGGTCCGCTCGCCGGTGCTCTCCTCCTGGTAGTTGCCCTCCGGCGCCATGTTGTAGACGTCGATCACCAGCTCCGCGAGGTCTGGGTCAAGAAGCTCGCGAATTTCGTCGGTCGACCACACGTAGAAGGCGCCCTCTTCCATCTCCCCGTCCTCGTTCTCACTGTCGGCATCCTCGGCCGAGTAGAATCCGCTGTCTGGGGCCTGCAGGTCGCGGAGGACATAGGTGAGCACCTCGCGGGCCGTCCTCTCGTAGCGCTCTTCTCCGGTGGCCTGATAGGCGTCGGTGTACGCCAGGACGTGCATCGCCTGGTCATAGAGCATTTTTTCGAAATGGGGCAGCTTCCATTGCTGATCGGTGGAGTACCGGTGAAACCCGTACCCGACCTGGTCGAACATGCCGCCGAGCCGCATCTGATCGAGCGTCTCGGTCACCATGTCGAGGGATCGCCCCTCGCCCGTCCGGTGCCAGTGGCGAAGCAGGAAGAGCAGGTTGTGTGGCGCCGGAAACTTCGGAGCCGACCCGAAGCCGCCATGGGTCCGGTCGAACTGGCGGGACAACTGCCGGGCCGCCTCGTCCAGAAGCTGCGGGCCGGGGGCGTCGCCTCCCTCCTGCTCTTCGGTCGACCGCCGGAGCAGATCGGTGACCTCCTCGGCGTCCTCGAGAAGTTTATCGCGGTCGTTCTGCCAGAGCTTCTGCACGCGAGGCAACAGGTCCATGAGCCCCGTCTGCTGAAAGCGACCTTCCTTCGGCAGGTACGTCGCCGCAAAAAAGGGCTTGCGGTCGGGCGTGAGGAGCACGGTCAGCGGCCAGCCACCTTGCCCGCGCATCATTCGGCACACGTCCATGTAAATGCTGTCTACGTCGGGCCGCTCCTCGCGGTCGACCTTGATCGGAACGTACCCATCGTTGAGGACCGCAGCCACCTCCTGGTCCTCGAAGGACTCGCGCTCCATCACGTGGCACCAGTGGCAGGTTGAGTAGCCGATGGAGAGGAAAATCGGTTTGTCCTCCTGGTGGGCCGTCTCGAAGGCCTCCTCGCCCCATGGGTACCAGTCCACGGGATTATCCTTGTGCTGGCGCAGATAAGGACTTTGCTCGTCGGCGAGGCGGTTGGGCATTTAATCGCAGGTCCTTGATGCAAGTGCAAAAGGAGGCACAATACGTGAAACGTGACGCGGAGGCACGACTTCCTCTCACGACTTGCCTGTCACGCATCAGGCCCCTACAGAATTTGTCCGAAGTAGACGGCATTCAGGAAAAGCCCGTTTGTGCCGTACCAGAAGGCTCGGAAGTTGGGGTTATCCATGAAGAGGATCACTTCGCCGCCACCGACCTCATGGGCCTCAATCGACGCCGCGCCCTTTGCCTGCTCGGCCTGTTCGTCGGACAGGTAGCCGCTGAGGCGGGGCGCCTCGGCGTCATAGGTGCCTACGCTGGCCCCCGGCTCGTCGCTCGGATCGTAGAAGCCGGTGCCGACCCGAAAGACCGGCACCGTTTCGCCGTAGCCGTATGCAACGGGGTGTGTTGGGTCCAAGTGCGTTTCGAAGATGGATCCGCCAATGCCCTGTGCCCCATACGCGTCCGGCAGATCAGCGTACGACTGGTCTTGGACCAGAGAGTCCACGTCCAGCTCGCGCTCCTCCAGGTCCACGAGGCCGTGTTCGATGGGCCATTCGACGGCGTCCTCTATCCCAATGAGCGTGCCGCCACCTTGAACCCAGTCTGTGACGGCCTCTTCCGGCAGATCGTCGAAGCTACCGCCGGCCAGCACCATCGTATTGTACCGGTCGAGGTCCGCGTACTGGACACTGGACATGTCCACGAGCGACACCGGCACGTCCATCCGTTCACTGAGGAGATGCCATACCTCCCCGGCGTTGTACGCGCTGGTCCCGCCGTAGCGCGAGCCCCCACCTGTACCTGTGACAATGGCCACCTCGGGCGGCTCCAGGATGCTGGAATTCCGGCTGCCCAGGTCCGGCCCCTGCGGGGTCATTCCCTGGTCCACGGCGTAGACGTCGACGTAGTCTTCCTCGGCAATGCGCTGGACCACACTGTGGATGGTGTCGGGAGAAACGCCCCGCTGCTGCACCTGCACGATGATGGCGCCGCGGTCGAAGGACTGGGAGGACCCGTTGACGCGGGCCGTGAGCGGATCGGTCATGACGCGGGGCCGAATGTCGTTGTTGTGGAGGCGCTGGACGGCCCGCGGAGCGTAGTAGTTGCCCCACGGCACGATGTACGTGTACTCGGACCGGCCGCCCACGACCGTGCCCTCCTGGAAGCTCACGTCCTCAATCCGGTCGCCG
>PXSX01000285.1:0-2692 GCA_003022655.1 Bacteroidetes bacterium QH_1_64_81
CCCTCGTACGGCTCCACGGCCGAGGGGTGGTTGTGCGACTCGATCTTGAACGCCACGGCCTTGCCGTCGCCCACGTCCACGAGGCCCGCGTTCTCCTCGCCCACCTCCGCCAGCAGCCGCTCGCCCTCCTGTGGCAGTGTTTGGAGCAGGGCGATCGAGTTTTTGTAGGAGCAGTGCTCGCTCCACATCACCGAGTAGATGCCGAGCTCCACGAACGAGGGCGTGCGCCCGAGCCGGTCGAGAATTTCGTCGTACTCGTCGTCGGTGAGGCCGTGGTCGAGGGCGAGGTCGCGGTCGATTTCAGGTGGTTCTAGCGTTTTGGGCATGTGCGGACGGGTCTGCGGGAAGCTGGGGCAGAGAAGCGAATGGAAAAGAGGAATCTCGCGGCGAGAGCGTTTACGAACCGGGATGCCGGATCCAGGGTCACGAGTTGTGAGTCACGAGAACATCACTCTGGGTCGTTCCGCAAACACGGGGACGGTTAAAGAAAAGCCCGGGCAGCGGGGGCGGTCGTCCTGCGGTCCTAGATATGACAGGTGCGTGGGGATGGATCCTTCCTTCGTGGGGAATTGGGTGCGACAATCCCATCTCCGCGGCGGTGGCCTGTTCGTGCTGTTCGACCGGTGCAGAAATTCACCACTCCCATGCGCCCACGCTCCCATTCCTCCGCGCGTTCCCGGCACCTGCCTTCCGCTCGGAGGCTGCGGAGCCTCCTTCGCCCAACGAAACGCTCAACACGCAATCGCTCTGGGGAATTTGGGAGAGCGCACAAATCATTGGCACCTCGCTCGGGTCCTTTCGTACAATACCAATCGGGCTGTCGGCGCGGAGTGCAGCGACGGCCTCGCGGTTGGCAGATGGCCGTCTGCCGGCGGGTCGACTTCGCCCCGAGCGTTCCGACTGCTGTTTGTGGTCTCTCTCCGTTTCTGCTTCTCTCCCGCATGACCTTTCTCACCGGCGTCCCCGGCTTCCTCGGCACGCGGCTCCTGCGCGCTTTGGCCGAGACAAAGCCGGAGCAATCGTTTCTCCTGCTCGTCCAGCCAAAATTTGAGGACCGCACCCACACGCTTCTTACTGACCTCGAACTGGCCGACCGGGCCACGGTGCTGTCCGGCGACATCACCGAGCCGGATCTGGCCCTTGGAGATCGCTACGACGCGGTGACGGACCAGATCACGAAGGCCGTCCACCTCGCCGCCGTGTACGACCTGTCGGTCCCGCGGGACGTGGGCTGGCAGGTCAACGTCGACGGCACGCGGCACGTGCTCGACCTGCTCACGGAGAGTCCCAACCTGGAGCGGTTCGGCTACGTCAGTTCTGCCTACGTGTCGGGCACACGCACCGGCACCATCTACGAGGACGAACTCGTCCACGACGCCGGGTTCAAAAATTTCTACGAGGAGACCAAGTACCACGCTGAGGTGCTTGTGCAGGATCGGATGGGCGAGATTCCAACCCTCATTTTCCGCCCCAGCATCGTGGTGGGCGACTCGGAGACGGGCGAGACGGACAAGTTCGACGGGCCGTACTTTGTCCTGAACGCGCTCCGAAAGCTGCCGAGATACTCGTCATCGACGCGATGGTGCACCTGATGACCACCGGCGGGCACGAGGGGACGGTCTTCCACCTCACCGATCCGCAGCCGCTTACGGCGCAGGCCATCATGGAGCTCTTCGCCGATCTGTTGGGCATGACGGTGACGTACGTGCCGGTGCCTCCGAGCGTCGCGCGGGGCCTCCTGAACACCGGTGTGGGGCGCGTCCTCGGCATCGCGCCGGAGCTCATCGATTACTTCGACCACCCGTCGTCCTACGACGCGTCGAACACACAGGCGGCACTCGACGGCACGGACATCGCGTGTCCAGCCTTTCCGGATTACGCCCCGACGATGGTAGAGTACGCCCGCCGTCACGACGCGCGCTCGTCGGCGATGTATTGACGCCCCCGCGGTCCGTGACCGGCGCGGTTTTGCTTCTCACCGTTGCTTGTTACCTTCAGCGGACACGCCGATTCTTGCCGGGGCCGGGGCTGCCCTCCTGCCCCAGGCCGCCGACGCCAGCGCGCCAACGTTTGGCGCAGGGGCGGAAGAGGGGCCCCTCGTCGTATCGAGTAGCAATGGTCGGCCAGCGGTCGAGCAGGCCCTGACGGTGATGGAGGAGGACGGCTCGGCTCTCGACGCCGTCATCGACGGCGTGAATATCGTTGAGCGGGATCCGGACGACATTACCGTCGGGTACGGCGGCATCCCGAACGCCAACGGCACCGTGCAACTGGAGGCGGGCGTGATGGAGGGTACGACGCACCGGGCCGGGGCGGTGGCCGTCCTCGAAGACATCCCGGTGCCTTCGAAGGTGGCTCGCGCGGTGATGGAGCGGACCGACCATGTGCGCCTGGTGGGAGAGGGGGCGAAGGAGTTTGCCCGGATGCACGGCTTCGAGACGAAAGACCTCCTCACCGAGCAGGCCCGCACGATCTGGGTCGAATGGAAAGAAAATCTCTCGGAAGACGACAACTACCTGCCGCCCGACAGCCTGAAGGCCGAGGGGCTGGGGGCCAAGCTGCGGGACGTGCAGCGGCACTACGGCACCATCCACTGCTCGGCGCTTGCCCCCAACGGCAACGTCGGCTCGGTAACGACCACCAGCGGCCTTTTCTACAAGATCCCCGGCCGGGTGGCGGACACCTCGGTCGT
>PXSX01000285.1:2752-7180 GCA_003022655.1 Bacteroidetes bacterium QH_1_64_81
CGGGGCGAGGCCAACCTCAAAAACCTGTCGAGCTACCTCATCGTGGAGCGGATGCGCGAGGGCGACGCGCCGGAGGAGGCCTGCCTGTTTGCCTGCCGCCGCATCGCGGAGAACACGACGGTCCCTCGCCTTGTCAACGACCGCGGTGAGCCCAATTTCGACGTAAAGTTCTACGCGCTCCGGAAGGACGGGGAATTTGGCGGGGCCCAGTTGCGAGGCTCCGGCCAGATGATCGTCGGGGACGCCGACGGGGTCCGAACGATCGACATTCCGTCCCTCTTCGACGGCACGGGGTAACCTTGAGCAGTGCGATTACCAGTTCGACGTCGCCGTGCTAAAAATGTCGTCGGCCGCGTTTTCCAGGGCGTTTCGTGCCGCCTGTCGTTCACCTTCAAGCCCGGCCTCTGCGGGATCGTAGCTGGCGGCGCCGCGAAAAGTCTGGTTGACGAGCTCCTCGTCTTTTTTCTGGTCGACGTACCGGACCGTTATTTGGAGGGTCACCTCGTTGGTGGTGGCGCGCTCGTCGCCGCTGACGCCGGTGGGCTCATTCGTGTACCGCTGGATGCGGGCGGCAAGGAGGGCGTCGGCGCCGGAGTCGTCAGTCGTGAGCGAGAGGCTCGTGCGGTCGACGAACCGGTCGGTCAGCAGATTTGTCAGGTCAGTGCCCAGCCGGTTGACGGGGCTGGAGCTGTTGTCCTGAGCGATGGGAATGGCGATCGTTTCGAGATGGGATGGGATGCTGGCGCCGCTGAAGCTGTAGACGCCAGCGGGACGCGGGGACGCAGCGACACGGCGACGCGGGGAAGGGGGGACGCGGGGTGGGGGCGTGGCGTTCGGCACGTAGTTGGGGGCTTGTCTACTCGCGGAGCGTCCAGTCTTCGGCATTGGCGATCATGTGAACGAGCTTCCCGACAATTTGATCGTACTGATAGTCCAGGTCTCGCGCAACGTCCGCTTCTAAATATTCACACCGGTACGCGAACTCGAGCCAAACGCGGGTCTCTGCGGCCTCGCTTTCCGCGTCGCCCAACTTCGACCGAAAGAAGTCGGCGGAACGACGTCGGCGCCAAGCTTCCCCCAGGTTTGCGCACACAGAGCGGGAAGAACGCCGAATCTGGTCGACCATCGAATACGTCTCTGCCTCCGGAAACTCCTTCGTGATCTCAAAGATCTCCATCGCCCCGTCCATGGCGGCCTCGTACACCTCAAGATCACGAAAGCTCCGAATATTCCCCATGATGTTCAGTTTTCACTCCACGATGACTCCGCGTCTCCGCGTCCCAAAGTCCCCGCGTCCCCACCGTCCTACAGGTCTTCGTCGATGTCATTGAGCTTGCGGTAGAGCGTGCGCTCGCTGATGCCGAGGGCCTGGGCCGTCTTGCGACGGTTGCCCTCGAATCGCTTCAACGCGCGGCTGATGAGTTGCTTCTCGGCCTCTTCGAGGGTCGGCAGTTCGTCCGGCTCGTCGGGCTCGTCGGACGCGTTCGGGGTCGCCTCCGCCTCGGCGTCGGTTGAGTCAGCCGGCGTCGGCTCCGGGGCCGAGGGGCGCTCTGCACGCGGCCTCGGGCGGGCCGGTCCCTCCTCGCTGACCTCGTAGACGACGTCCCGCATGATAGAATCCCGGAAAGTCCCCGCGCTCGGCCACCTCGCGGGGCACGACGACCCCGACATTGGACATGAAGGAGCTGACGCGCTCCTTCAACTCACGCATGTCCATCCGCATCTCCAGCATGGCCCGGTACAGCGGCTCGTGCTGGCGGAGGTCCGGCTCCGATCCCCGCTCGGCATCCGGAGCCTGCGGTTCGGACTCCACCCGCATCAGGTCCGTGGAGGCGGACGCCTGGCCGATGTCGCGGAGAAGGGGCCGCAGGTCGTCAGCCGACACTTCTTGCTCGCGCATTAGCACCGCCACCTGCTCGGCGATGTTGCGCAGCTCGCGCACGTTGCCGGGCCAACGATAGGTGTGGAGGAGCTCCGTCGCGTCCTCCGTCAGCTGCTTCCGGGACGAGTTGTACTCCTGCGCGAACCGGTGGAGAAACGTCTCGAAGATGGGCAGGATGTCCTCGGTGCGCTCCCGAAGCGGAGGGATGTCGATGAGAACCGTGCTCAGGCGGTAGTACAGGTCTTTCCGGAAGCAGCCCTCCTGCACCTCCTCTGCGAGGTCCTTGTTCGTCGCCGCCACGATGCGGACGTCTACCTGCTGCTGCTTCGAGGCCCCGACGCGGGTGAATCGGCCCGTCTCCAGCACACGAAGCAGGCGCACCTGCGCTTCCTGGGGCATCTCGCCGATCTCGTCGAGGAAGATGGTGCTGCCGTCCGCCTCCTCGAAATAGCCGACCCGTTCCTCGACGGCGCCGGTGTAGGCCCCCTTCTCGGCCCCGAACAGCTCACTCTCGATGAGCCCCTCCGGGATGGCGCCGCAGTTGACCACCACCATCGGCTCGTGGCGGCGCGTGGACAGCTCGTGCAGCACCTCGGCAATCAGCTCCTTGCCGACCCCGCTCTCGCCCTGCAGCAGCACGGTGATGTCCGTGTCGGCCACCTGGCGGGCCTGATCAATGACGTTCTTGATGACGTCGGACTCGCCGACGATGCCGAAGCGGTCCTGAATGGAGGCGCGGTCCATGAACGCGTCGAGGGTTGTGCGTTGAGGATTGTGCGTTCTGGGTCGCCGTTCGGGAGTGGCCGCTGTGAGCATTGAACGACGGGCGTTCACGGAGCATGCACTCGGCTCCGTGCACGAAAGACTCAACCGACACACAGTCGACCTGCCACTTTGTCAGAAGGCAGGATACAATCACACCTGCGCCACGCGCGAAGGATCCCCAAACCGGCCTTACGGGCGTTGAAGATGCCGTGACGAGAGCGTGCCGACGCACTCAGGAGCGAGAGGGGAAGCGGTCGAGCGCGCTACGGAAGAAGGCATTGAGCGGCTCGAGGCCGGGACGGTTCTCCGGTTTGGAAAACTGCAGGTCGTCCTGGCGCTCCAGTTCGGCCTCGACGAAGGCATGAATCGTGGGACGGCGCGGTCCGGCGTCCTGCTCCGCCCCGGCCCGCTTTCGGTCGAGGAGAGCGTCGATGGCCGCCCGGAGATCGGCGTCGAGGTCAGCCGCGTCGGCGAGGCGGTTGAACTCGACCGGTACGAGCCCCCGATCCTGCTCCACCCATCGCACGGCGAGAAGCGCGCGGAGGACGTAGAGGTATGCTTTGTGGGAGATCGGTTCCACGTCGAGATTCTGTTCGGCGATGCTCCGGGCCATACCGTGATAGGCGGGGCCGACCGCTCCGGGCATATAATACTCCGGAATCAGGTCCCGCCACCGGGGCGTCATCGCCTCGTCTTCGCGGTAGACGAGGGGAGACCGCAGCCACTCCAGAAGCGTGGGGTTGGCGTCGCGGAAGAGCTGGAGGGCCTTGCGAAGGTCCCACCCGTGGAGGTCGATGTCGTCTTCAAGAGGCAGGTCGATCGTATCGTCGCGCCGCTCCAGGTTGATGGACAGGTACCAGTCGCGGGGACGAACGTAGACGAATCGTACGTCGTAGTCGCTGTCTGTGGAGGGGAAGCCCCACGCTCGGCTCCCCGACTCGCAGGCGTAGAGCACAGTCATCTCGTGCTCGGCCTCCATGCGGTCGAGGCGGTCGGCAATTGCAGTTCGAACCTCGTTGGCAATGTCCATCACACCGAGCGTGTCCCGTCGACCAAGTCCCCCATCGAATGGGTTAATGAGTCAAATGGTCAATGGGTTAGACCGGCCCGGTGTCCTCCTTTCGGCGGCCGTGGAAGAGGCGTTTCTGTTCGAGGATGCGGCGGTCGGTCGTGACGTGATCGCCAAACTGATGGGTGCTCTGCTCACGCATCTCTTGGGCGTGCTCGTCGAAGTAGGCCTGGAGGGCCTGCCGGTCGCGCACCTGGTATTGCACGGTCCAGTCCCGGGCGCCGGTCGGCTCGTCCGGCTCCGGCACCGTGTCGCCGTCCTCGGTGGACGCATACCAGACGGCGGCCTCGAACCCGTCGAGCTCCAGCATCTCGCGGATGTGCTCGCGCAGCCACGAGCTGTAGCGGGGGGCCACGTCGCCGTCGACGGTCAGGTTGACTTCGTAGATGAGCATGAAGGGGAAGCGGTTGGTTGGAGACGTTGCGCGTGCGACGATCCAATCTAAGCATCAGCGCGGGGAAAGACAGGCGGGGGCGTTCGGGCGTGGGGGCGTGAGTGTGGAGAGGTGGGGGGCTCAAGAATCGTCGTTGGGGGTGATGTGGTGTGGCGTCGGGGGAGCGGGGTGGCGGAGGGTGACGTGGCACTGGTGGCGGTCGCGGTCCAGGTCGATCTCGCGGTAGCGGGCGCGGGTGATCTCGGGCGTGTCGGTCTCGGTGCGGGCGAGGTCCACCTTGAGCATCGCCCCTTCGCCGAGGACGGGGAGCTGCTTGCC
>PXSX01000286.1 GCA_003022655.1 Bacteroidetes bacterium QH_1_64_81
CACACGCGCACCCCGGATCAGCCCCCCGTGGTCTGGACCGTGCAGGGCGACTCGATGCTGGTCGAGCGGTCGGTCGAGCCCATCCAGACGGTGGAGGAGGAGACCTACCTCGCGCCGACGCTCGATCCCGACACTCGGGTGATCATCACTGATCTGCGGGTGCAGACCGATAGCATGGCTGTTCGCGTTGCACGTTGAACGTTGGAACGTTGAACGTTTTGACAGCGGAGCTTCCCTTCTGACCTATCCTCCATTCCCGCAACGTTCCAACGTACAACGCAAAAACGTTCCAACGCCCAGACGTTCTAACGCCATGTCTACGATCGAGCGCTTTGAAGAACTGGATGTTTGGCAGACGGCTCGAACACTGACCAACCATGTTTACGAGCACACGCAGCAGGATCCTTTTGCCAAAGATTTCGGGCTTCGCGACCAGATCCAGCGGGCTTCGGTGTCAGTCATGAGCAACATCGCTGAGGGCTTTGAGAGTCGAACGCAGAACATCTTTGTGGACCACCTCGGTCGGGCCCGAGGATCAGCGGCCGAGGTGCGCGCACAACTCTACGTCGCCTACGATCAGGGCTACCTGTCGGACGCCGAGTTTGAGGCCACCTACGACCTCGCCGATAAGGCCTCTCGACAGCTGTTCCGACTGATCCAGTACCTGGAGTCGAAGCCGAACACCTCCCGTGTCCAAGAGAGAGGCGTCGAGTACCAAATCAACCTGGATGCGCCGGAGTGATGTTCTTCGCCCCAACGTTCCAACGCACAACGTACCAACGCTCGAACGATGAATAGGGTAATCGACTGGTTCGCCCGCAACGGCGTGGCGGCCAACTTGCTGATGCTGGTGCTGCTGATCGGCGGTGGGGCGGCGGCGTACACGACCGTGCAGGAGGTCTTCCCCGAATTTAGCCTCGACCAGGTGCAGATCGAGGTGACCTATCCCGGCGGCTCGCCCGAGGAAGTGGAACAGTCCATCGTGCGCCGCATCGAGGACCGCATCGAGAGCGTGGAGGGCATCGACCGCATCCTGGGCACCGCCACCGAGAACGCCGGCGTGGTGACGGCCGAGTTGAAGCGGGGAACGGATCTCTCCCGCGCCCGGACCGACATCAAGTCGGAGGTCGATCGCATCACGGCGTTTCCCGAGGAGGCGGAGGAGCCCATCGTGACGGAAGTCACGAATCGACAGCAGGCCCTCCAGGTGGCCCTCTACGGCGACGCCACCGAGCGCACGCTCAAGGAACTGGCCCAGCGCACGAAGGACGACCTCACGCAGGACCCGCAGATCTCGTTCGTTCAAATCGGCGGGGTGCGCGACTACGAGATTTCGGTAGAGATCTCGCGTGCAGACCTCCGCAAGTACGGCATGACACTCGGACAGGTGTCCGGGCTGGTGCAGCAAAGCAGCCTCGACCTGCCCGGCGGCAGCATCGAGACGGCGAACGAGGAGATCACGGTGCGCACCGAGGGCCAGAACTACACGAAGGCGAACTTTGAGGACATCGTGCTCCTCTCCCGCGAGGATGGGACGAACGTGCAGCTCGGCGACGTGGCGCACGTCAAAGACGGATTCGCCGAAAACTCCGACCTCATCACCCGCTTCAACGGCAAGCCCGCCGCCATTCTCAACGTCTTCCGCACCGGCGACGAGCAGGTGCTGGCCGTGGAGGAGACCGTGCAGGAGTACCTGAACGACGAGCTTCGCCCCGCGCTCCCGGCGGGACTGGATGCGGCCATCTGGCAGAACCAGGCCCAGAACCTGCGCAGCCGGCTCAACCTGTTGATTAAGAACGGTCTCCTCGGCCTGCTCCTCGTCGTCCTCACGCTCACGCTCTTCCTGGCGCCCCGGCTGGCGTTCTGGACCTCGGTGGGCATCTTCTTGTCGTTCACCGGCACGTTCATCGTGATGCAGTACCTGGACGTGTCGATCAACCTGCTCTCCCTCTTTGGCTTCATCCTGTCCATCGGCATTGTGGTGGACGACGCGATCGTGGTGGGGGAAAACGTGTACGCGGAGCAAGAGGCGAAGGGCGATCCGCTGGAAGCGTCGATTCGGGGCACGCAGCGCGTCGGCATCCCGGTCATCTTTGCGGTCCTCACGACCGTCGCGGCCTTCAGCCCGCTCCTCTTCGTCGGGGGCACGATCGGCAAGTTTCTCGGCGACATCCCGTTGATCGTCATCATCGTGCTGGCGCTGTCGCTGGTGGAGGTACTCTTCATCCTGCCGTACCATCTCTCCGAGCGCCCCGACCGGAGGGAGGAAGTAGTCTCTGGGCTGCGCCCCGACCGAGAGAACGCCGAGGGAGGACGGGCTCCCGGGGCGCGCCCCCCGCGCGACGGCGAGCCGAACCTGCTGATCCGAACGCTCGATCGCGTGCGACAGTGGGTGGCGACTCGGCTACAAACCTTCGTGCGGGGCCCGCTCACGACGGCCCTCCGGTTTGCCACTCGTCGCTACGGCGTCACGATCTGTGGCGGCGTGGCGATCCTGTTCATCGCCTTCAGCTTCGTGGGCAACGGCTACGTCAGCTTCGAATTTTTTCCGAGCGTGCAGGGCAAGCTGGTGACCGCCCAGTTGGAGATGCCGGCCGGCACCACCCCGGAGCGCACCGAGCGCATCACCGGCCGCCTGCAGGCAACGGGGTACGAAGCGATCAACGAGCTGGAGGAGGAGGCCGGGCAGCGGCTCGTCGAGAACGTGTACGTGACGGTCGGCCAGCAGCCGCGCGCCAACAGCGGGCCCAATCAGGCCGGGTTCACCGCGACGAAGGCCAATGTGGCCGAGGTGAGCTTCGAAATGATCGACCCGGAGGAGCGGGACGTCACGTCCGCGCAGTTCGAGGAGCGATGGCGCGAGGCGACGGATGCCATTCCGAGTGCCCGCTCCCTCTCGTTTACGGCCAACATCGTATCGGTCGGCAAGCCCGTGTCCGTAGAGGTCTCCGCTCCCACTGAGCAGCGGCTCGACCGAGCCGTGGGGGCCGTGCGCGACTCGCTGGATCGCTTCGCGGGGGTGTACGACATCAAGTCGGATCAGGAGGAGGGCAAGCGCGAGATTGAGCTGTCGCTCAAGCCCGCCGCTCGGTCGCTCGGCCTTACCCTCAGCGACCTGGCCCAGCAGGTGCGGGCCGCCTTCTTCGGGGTCGAGTCGTACCGCCTGCAGCGCGGCCAGAATGAGGTGCGCGTCTACACTCGCCTTCCTGACGACCAGCGAAACGCCCTCGCGGACCTGGACGACTATCACATCCGCACCCCTGCTGGGGCCGACGTGCCGCTGGAGGAGGTCGCGACGACGTCGCTCAGCTACGCCCCCTCCCAGATCAACCGCCAAGACGGAAGGCGCGTGGTCACCGTTACGGCCGACGTAAATCCGTCTGTCACCACGGGAAACGAGATCAAGAGTGCCCTCGAAGCCCGCGTGCTTCCCAGCATTCAGCGGGCCGTCCCGGAGATGACCTACCAGTTCGGGGGGCAGCAGCGCGAGCAGCGCAAGGCACAGAGTGCACTTATCGTCGGCTTTCTGCTTGCGCTGTTTGCCATCTACGCCCTGCTGGCCATCCCCTTCCGCTCCTACCTCCAGCCGTTTGTGATCATGGGCACCATCCCGTTCGCCTGGATTGGGGCCATCATTGGACACCTCCTCCTCAACATCTCGCTGGGCCTGCTCAGCATCTACGGCATCGTCGGGCTCAGCGGCGTGATCGTAAACGACGCGCTCGTGATGCTCGACTTCGCAAATGAGGAGCGTGCGGGGGGGCGCGACTGGCCCGACGCCCTCGTGCGGGCCGGGCAAGTGCGCTTCCGTCCCATCTTGCTGACCTCGCTTACCACATTCCTCGGGCTCTTCCCCATCATCATCGAGCAGAGCGTGCAGGCGCAATTCCTCATCCCAATGGCTGTAAGCTTAGGGGTGGGCATCATTTTCGGCACCTTTGTTCTCATGCTGATAGTGCCCTCGATCGCGATGCTGCAGGACGACGCTGTCGGGTGGGGGGACCGGAAGGGATCGCTGCCGGCGTAGCCCCGCTGTGAACGCAGGCGTGCGCCGTCCGATAGGTCGCCCGGAGCGTGCCTGGACCACTCCCCGGAGAACAGAAGTCGCTGCCGAACGGGCAATGGCCGTACAGCACGCCCGGACAGTCGGCATAGAGGGGGAGGCATCATTCCCGCCCCCCTTCGCGGGCGTCTCCTTTTCGGATCCTTTTCGGAGAAGACCCCAGCGAGGAGGCGTCCAGAGACCCACGCGGTGCGGGGCGACACCATCGAGCCCCCGAAGGCAACGACGAATTTGCCAGCGGGCAGGAGCAAAATCCTTCGAGGGGGACCCGGTGGCGGGACGCGACGGCCTGGTACTGGAGAAAACGTGCGGCGACGCAAAGGAAACATGCTTCCAAGCGGGGGTCCGTCCGGTCCCTCTGTGACCACGAAGAAACCGGGATCGAATTGAGGTATTGAGGAACGAGGCGTCCGTTTCATCGAGCGCTCCTCAATACTCCCC
>PXSX01000287.1 GCA_003022655.1 Bacteroidetes bacterium QH_1_64_81
AACGGTTTCGGGGGCCTCTTCCGGCTTCCTCGTTACGTCCATGCTCGTCAGGTGGGCACCTGTCCTGTATACCAGCCCAACTTGTAGCCCCAAAAGCCAATGTCGAAGGTGAGCGACAAGCCCCAGTAGTAAATGAAAAACGTCCCGCCCACGAGGAGGGCAAGGCCACTCATCAGGCGCGGCTGGTGCGGCTTGGCCCTTGCCCACTGACCGAGCTTCCGCCCTGCCGCCCAGACAAGAAGGGCAAAGAGCAATATCATGACGAGCACCTGTCCGGCGCCCTGCACCATCATCACGCCGGCCCCGTAGAGCGGGCTGCCGGCCTCCGCCGCGTAGCTCAGGAACTGTCGGAAGACGGGAAAGGGACGTCCGACGGCAAAGAGGCCGACCAGCACGCCCATGAGTCCGGCTTTGGTCGTGGGCCGTGCGAAGAACTGGCGGGTGCCGTCGGAGAGATGCCGGGTCCACCGGGTGAGAAGGCCGAGTTCGAGGAGGCTCCATCCCACCATGACGACGCCGAGCGCGGTGAAGGTGGCTTGGGCCTGCGCGAGGCGCGCCGACCGCGCGTTCAGTACCTCCACGCCCTGCGGCCCCAGAAATCCGATAACCAGTCCGTAGAGGCCGCAGATGGCGAGCACGCCGCCCAGAAACGCCCCGGCCACGTGTGTGAGCCGAACCGACGGCCCCTGGCTTTCCGTGGAGCAGGCCAGTCCCGGCAGCATGGCAAAGACCACGCAGTTGCACGCCGTAAAGGTGGCGGCCAAGCCCGCGACGGCGGCGAACAGAACGCCGAAGAGCGACCCGTGGGCCGAATAGCTGCCCGCCAGCTCCGCCGTGTCTCCGATCGTCCCCTTCGCGATGATCTCCTTCCCGAATCCGTCGACGAGGTGATAATTCCAGAAGCCCGCGATCAAAACGCCGAGCACAACGGCCCCCGCGGTGTACAGGAGAAGACGAGGCCTGTCGTACGCCCGGCGCGGATTTTCCTGGGAAAGAGCGGTGGAGGACGTTGAAGACATAACACACTCGGAAGGGACTCCACGGTCACAATGACGACCGGCTTTTCGCCAGCGACATGAAGAAAGAGGGGAAGCGCAAGTTCCAGACCCGACGTTCTCACGACGCTTCGGACAGCCGATCTTCGGGGACCCACGCCCACTTCAGCGACCCAGACACGAGTGTTGTCTCGTCATCGGGAGCCGCGAGCGTCACGTCCACTTCAATCTGGCCAATGGAGCGCGACCGGACCTGCGCGGATTCGTCGTCGGTGAGGGTAGCCTCGGCCTGCACGGCCTCTCGCGCGAACGTGTCGAACGAGATGTTCATCGTGCGCAGCAGCGGCGAGGAGCCGTCCGGCACGTTGAGAGCCACGACGAGGCCGGATGCGGTCTCGGCCAGCAGCGCGAGCGCCGCCGCGTGCAGGCCGCCAAGGTGGTTGCGCAAGCGCGTCTCGTTGTCGAGGCGCACGGCCACCCGGCGCGGCGTGTACGCCTCGATGAAGCACCCGACGGTGTCAACGAACGGGATGACCTCCCCGACGGCCTTCGTGACGAGCGGGCGTCGGAGGCGCGGGGGAACGTCGCGGTACCGATCGGCGATGCGGGCGAACGGGTTGGTCGTTGGCATCGTGGGGCATCGATGGATACAGGAGGGAGGCGGACAGTGCTCGATCGGGCTCGAGCAGGCCTTTCATTTGCGACGAGAAGGGGCTACGCTCCGGGACGGACGGTCCATTTTTTTGCTTTGTCAAGCGTAGAGCCGAAGTGCCCCGTCTCAGCTCCTCGTACGGTTCGACGGGCTGTTGCCTAAGATTCCCAAAGAGACGTGGCGCATCGGAGAACGTACCAGAGTCCGGTTCGTAAAGGGAGTCCGTTCATCTAAACTTGCCCTCAGGATTTTCGCCGCGTACGCGGAGACTCGCATCATGTCCAGCCCATCGCTCACGGAAGCTGCTCTCGACGAACTGGAGCGCCTTATCACGGAGAAGATGCCCATTACAGAACACCTTGAGTTCGAGCTTGCCACGGATGATCAGGGCCGTTTGTGCGCCTCCGCGCCGCTGCAACCGAATGCCAACCACATGGGCAGTGCGTTCGGGGGGAGCCTCAGCATGCTCGCCACGGTCACCGGCTGGGCCATGATGCACCAGCTCGTGCAAGAGACCATGCAGGACGCAATGGAAGATATGCGACACCGGGTGGAGGTGATGATTCAGGAGAGCGACATTGAGTACATGCGGCCTGTCTACGAGAACATCTCGGTCGTCTGCGAGCCGCCGGACGAGGACGCCCAGGAACGGTTTCAGGAAATGCTGGACCGCTGGGGCCGAGCCCGTCTTGAACTCGAATGCAGGATTAACGAGGCGGGCGAGCGGGCCGTCACGTTCATCGGCCAGTACGTGGCCCTCGCTCAGGGCGAGGAAGGGGGCGACGGGGCCGCCGCGGCATCGTTCCGTATGGGGAGTTGCGACCCTTCGGACGCGTAATACCGGACTCGCTTGCGGGATTCGGGGATGGATGTGAGGACGTGTGGAGGTACGGCACGTCCGCACCTCCATCCACCCACACTTCCATACCCGAACGGAGCTTGCGGAGTTCGTAGAACTACAGCATCTCCTCGTACATCCGGTACGGCGGCGCGTCCATCCCCAGCTCTTTGTACGCCGCCTGGGCTGCCGCGTTGTCCCGTTCCACGTAGAGCCGGAGCCCGCACACGCCGTCTGCGTCGCGGGCCCGTCGTCGCACCTCGCGGTGTAGCGCCGTGTAGACGCCCGCCCGTCGCGCCGCAGGCCGCACGTAGACGCTCTGGATCCACCAGAAGTTCGCGTTGCGCCAATCGCTCCATTCCGTCGTGATCATGAGCGACCCGACAATCGTATCGTCCCGCTCGGCGACGAGGTAGAACGCCTGCTCGGGCTTGTCGAACACGGCCCGCACGCCGGCCCGCACCGTGTCGGGGTCGAGCGTCTTGTCCTCCGAGCGTAGTACAGCGTCAACCGTCATTCTACGGGTTGAATACGCGATCTCAAAATTCCCAAATCACAGCCCGTCATTTCGAGCGTAGTCGAGAAATCTCCCTGAAGTGGACTGTCAGCGCCCATGGAGGCTCCTCGACTTCGCTCGGAGCGACCTGCCATGGAATTTTGAGATCGCTGCAGAGCCTAAAGAATGAGCCTTGACAATCCAGTAGTGTGCGTCTGGGCGTGTGTGCGTTCGGGCGCGGAGTAATGAGGGAGTGGGCGAAGGGGAGAGCGGGAGAATAAGGGAGAGGGCGTAGTGGAACGAAAATCGCACGCCCACACGTTAGCACGCCCCCACTCGTCAGCGCAGTCCTCAGAACCTTCGCAGGGACCGGGAAAAACACGTAGTGGAAATCACGTCCTCTCCTGACTCAGCTTGTGCGCTTGCCGGGTCGGCTCCGGAATCTTGTACTTTGGGCTGCAGTCGAGCATCAGGTCCGCGGCGCCGTCGAGCGTGCAGCGGTGGCCCACGCTCACATAGACCGGGTTCACGTCCGTCCGGGTGCGGAGCACGGTGCCGACCGTCTCTCCGTCGTTCACCAGCGGCACGCGGTGGCCCTTCTCGGCCCCGAGCTCGCCCTGCGGGGTGCCCACGAGGATGGACTTCGCGACGCCGATCGTGGGCACGTCGAGCAGCACGCCCATATGGCA
>PXSX01000288.1 GCA_003022655.1 Bacteroidetes bacterium QH_1_64_81
CGCCGACCGTCACACGTTCGCCCGCGTGATCGACCGGGGGCCGCTTGAAGAGGGCGTGCTGCTGGACGTGTCGGCGGCCGTGGCCGACCGGCTCGGCATTGACGACGATGCGACGCCGACGGTGGCGCTGCGGAGGGTGTGGATCGAGGGGCGGCCGGAATGATTCGCGAGCCGTGATGCGTGACCCGTGGTGATGCGTGATCTTCTCACGTTTCACGCCTCACGCGTCACTGGACACATCACTGGCCACAGCGTTGCTCCCCGCTTTTCTTCTCTTCCTCCCTTCAATGCCTACCCCCACGACCGGCTGGCAGGCTTATCACCAGGCCACGCGCTCGGCCACGTACGGCTTTCTGAGTGCGCTGCCGCTCTTTGTGCTGTATGAGATAATGATTGTGCTCGTGAACCTCGACGCTGCTCGGACGGTGCGGGTGGGCGCGGGCGTGTGGATCAAAGAGCTGCTGACGATGACCGGGGCGTCCGGTGGGCTGATCCTCGCGCTCCTCGTGGTGGGTGGGGGGCTCGCCGCGTACCTGCTGGACCGGCACCGCGACATCCCGCTGCGGACGCGCTACTTCGTCGGGCTCGTGGGAGAGAGCGTCGTGTACGCGGTCCTCGTGGCCCTCCTGGTATCGTCGGCGGTGGGGGCGCTCTTTGCCGCCGTGCCGCCGCCGGAAGGGGCGCTGTGGACACAAGTGGCCCTGTCCATCGGGGCGGGGATTTACGAGGAACTGGTCTTCCGCGTGCTACTCGTGGGCGGGCTGGCGCTTCTCTTCCGGGCCCTCATGGAGTCGCCAGTGCAGGCGTACGTCCTCGCCGCCCTCCTCGGGGCCGCGCTCTTTAGCGGAGTGCACTACGTGGGTCCGCTCGGCGACCCGTTTGCGCTCCCCTCGTTCACGTTCCGCTTCCTCTTCGGCCTTGCCCTCAACGCCCTCTTCCTCGGGCGCGGCTTCGGCGTGGCGGCCTGGACCCACGCCCTCTACGACGTGATGGTGGTGACGGGACTGCTTGGGTAGGGCGTATTGCGTCGTGCGTATTGCGTATTTTTGACCCACAAAGCGCCCAACGCAGCACGAGGCGCACAATTTGCAACAGCCGTTCGAAAAATCCGACAGATCGACAGGAATTTGAACTGTGGTACGTGCCTTGTCGTATATCCAATACGAAGAACGAGACAGCACTCAATGGAGCCGTCCTTTTCCGACGCACTGCCTTGACAGTCGGGACGAAGCGCCTCGTGACTCGTGGCTCATCCTGAATCCAGGCCGACGTTCCTGACGCTGTCCCCTCCGTCCCACCCTGAAAAGCATCTTCAGAACTATGAACACCTTCCGCACCACTGCGCTGATGGCGGTCATGATCGTGCTCTTTGCCCTCATTGGGCAGGCGCTCGGGGGCACGGGGGGCATGATGATCGCCTTTCTGATCGCCGTGGGGATGAACGGCGTTAGCTACTGGTACAGCAGCTCCATCGTCCTCCGGATGTACGGCGCCGAAGAGGTGAGCCGCGCCGAGGCGCCGGAGCTCCACGACCTGGTCGACCGCCTGCGCCAGCGGGCCGACCTGCCGATGCCGAAGGTCTGCATCATCCCGCAGGATCAGCCCAACGCCTTCGCCACCGGCCGCAACCCGGACAATGCTGTGGTGGCGGTCACGGAAGGCATCATGAACACGCTTGACCGCGACGAACTAGCGGGCGTCATTGCCCACGAGCTGGCCCACATCAAAAACCGCGACATGCTGACGTCCACCGTGGCGGCGACGCTGGCCGGGGCCATCACGATGCTGTCTCGGTTCGCCCTCTTCTTCGGCGGACGGGATAACAACTTCCTCGTGTCGCTCCTTATGATGATCCTGGCCCCGCTGGCGGCCATGCTCATTCAGTCGGCCATCTCGCGCAGCCGCGAGTACGCCGCCGACCGTGAGGGCGCCGAGATTGCAAAGAATCCGCTCGGCCTCGCCAGCGCCTTGCGCAGCATGGAGCAGGCGGCCAAGCATCGGTCCATGCCGGCCAATCAGACGACCTCGCACATGTTTATCGTGAACCCGTTCAGCGGCGGCCTCAGTGGCATCAAGCGGCTCTTTTCCACCCACCCGCCCACGGAGGAGCGCATCGCGCGTCTCGAAGAAATGGCTGGTCGCGCGTAACGATATGAATAGCAAGCGCTTTGCTCTCCTCGGGGGTGGTCTCCTTGCGTTTTTCGTGATGGCTGGCGGCCTCCTTCTCTACCTCTTCGGCACCCAGACGTACACCGTTGACGGACGGGTGGCTGGGCTCAAGGACGGCGGCCAAACCCTCGTGGTGGAGCACGAAGAGATTCCCGGCTACATGCCCCCGATGATCATGCCCCTCCCGGTGGCGGACTCCAGCATGACTGCTCCCCTGGAATCCGGCGACGCAATTCAGTTCCGGCTCGCGGTCGCCGACGACAGCGCCAGCATCATTGCGCTCCGAGAGCTTCCGGACACCGCGGTGGCCCGAAATCCGGCCCGGACGACCACGCCGATTCCTTCTGAAGGCGGAAGCGGGACGCAGATGCTCCAGACCGGCGATCGGGTGCCCACGGACCTCACGCTCACCAATCAGGCCGGAGAGTCCCTCCGTCTCGGCGACTACCGCGGGCAGGCCCTCATCCTGACGTTCATCTACACCCGCTGCCCGCTGCCAAACTACTGTCCGCTGATGTCGAAGCGGTTCGCGACCCTCCAGCCGCAGCTTCGCGAGCGGTACGGCCAAGACGTGCAGCTGCTGTCCATCAGCTTCGATCCGGCCTACGACACGCCCAAAGTGCTCCGGGAGTATGCCTCGCAGTACACGAGCCGCCTCGACACCTGGACCTTCGCCACGGGCGACTCGACCCAGACCCAACGGGCCACCGAGCTTTTCGGGGTGTTTACCAAAAAGGAGGACAGCGACGAGATCACGCACAACCTGACGACGGCGCTGATTGG
>PXSX01000289.1 GCA_003022655.1 Bacteroidetes bacterium QH_1_64_81
CGCCTCCGGAGAGCCGACCTCGATTGACTGGTCGCTGCCGAAGGGGTACGAGACGGGATCGATTCAGTGGCCCTACCCCCACCGGATCGAGTTCGGGTCGCTCATCAGCTACGGCTACTCCGACGAGGTCTTTCTCCTCACCGACATTACGCCGCCCGACACGCTGACGCCGGGCACCACTGTCTCCCTCGACGGAAAGGCGAGATGGCTGATCTGTGAAGAGATCTGTCTCCCGGCGCACTCGGAGATCGAGCTGTCCCTCCCGGTCACCGAGGACGCACCTGAGCAGACCAAGTGGGCGGAGGCCTTCGCGTCGGCTCGCGAGAAGCAACCGAAAGCGGTGGCGGACTGGTCGGTCGGGGCGGGGCGGAGCAACGGGGAATACCGGTTGCTCCTGCAGGCCCCGGACGGAGTGCGCCCGGACCTGGACGGGGCGTACTTCTATGCCTCGGAAAAATCGGTCGTCGACCCCGGCGCGCCCCAGCCGGTGACGCAGGAGGGAGGCACCTACACGATTGTCCTCCAGAAATCGGAGTACGCCCAGCAACCGGCCGAACGGCTGCGGGGCGTCCTCGTGGCGCCGGAGGGCGAGACCTGGGATCGGGAGGGAGAGGTGCGTGCCATGCAGGTGGACGTGCCGGTCGACTCCACGCTCTCGTCCCAACAGCTGTCGGGGGCGATGGGCGCCGCGTCCTCCGCGGGCGGCGGTCTCTCGCTGCCCTGGGCGCTCGCGTTTGCCCTCGTCGGCGGGCTTTTGCTCAACTTGATGCCCTGTGTCTTCCCGGTCCTGTCGGTCAAGATACTCGGGTTTGCCGAAGAGGCCGGGGGCGAAGCGAGCGCGATGCGGCGCCACGGGCTGCTCTTCGGCGCCGGCGTCCTGGTCTCGATGTGGATCTTGGCCGGGGGACTCCTGGCGCTTCGGGCCGCCGGCAGTCAGATTGGCTGGGGCTTTCAGCTTCAGTCGCCCGTCTTTATCGCCCTCATGACGATGCTCTTCTTCGGCATCGGGCTGAACCTGCTCGGGGCGTTTGAGGTGGGCACGACGCTGATGAGCTGGGGTGGGCGGATGCAGACGGCGGCGTCGGGCGGCGGCAACGTAGGGGCCTTCCTCACCGGCGTGCTCGCCACGGTCGTCGCGACGCCCTGCACCGCGCCGTTCATGGGGGCGGCGCTCGGGGTCGCCCTTACGCTCTCAGCGGCGGGGGCCCTGCTCATCTTTACGGCCCTGGGCGTGGGGATGGCCACGCCTTACGTGGTCCTCTCGATAACTCCTGCACTGCTCGATCGCCTGCCCGAGCCGGGCGCCTGGATGGAGACGCTCAAGCAGGCATTTGCCTTCCCGATGTTCGCCACGGCCGTCTGGCTCGTGTGGGTCTTTGGGCGACAAACGAGCAACGGCGGCGTGGCCTTCCTGCTCGCGGGCCTGCTCCTGCTGGGCGTAGCGGCCTGGATTGTGAACCGCTGGTCGGCCCCCCAGCTCTCGCGAACGGCCCTGCTGGTGACGCGGGGCCTCGCCGGGGCCGCGCTGGTCGGCGGCATCGCGATTGCAATCATCGGGGCCGGCTCGACGCCCGTCGACGAAGCCTCGGCCGCCTCTGCCGATCCCTCCTCCGACGCAGAGACCGAGTGGCGATCCTATTCGCCAGAGACCATCGAGTCGCTCCGGGCAAAAGGCCGTCCGGTCTTCGTCGACTTTACCGCGGCCTGGTGCCTCACCTGCCAGGTTAACAAGCGCCGCGTGCTGAGCGCCGAGACGGTGCGAAGTGCCTTCGACGAAAAGAACGTGGCGCTCGTGCGGGCCGACTGGACGAACCGAGACCCCGAAATCACGAAAGCCCTGGAGTCGCACGGTCGGAGCGGGGTGCCCGTCTACGTGCTCTACAACGGCGACGGCTCCGAGCCTCGTCTCCTGCCGGAGGTGCTCACGGAAGACGTGATTCTGAATGCGCTGGGGGATCTCTCCTCGTCTTCGTAGGGCCCGTTCTTGTCACGATTGTCGCACGGCGGTCACAACCTGTCCCTGTGCATCCAAGTTCATCCCTCCTCACTTTTCCAACAACCAACGTCTCAATCTCATGACTTACTCTTCCCTCCGACCCGCGTGCGCAGCGCTCGCCCTTGCTCTGCTCACGGTTGTCGCATTTGCCGCACCGGTCGCGGCTCAGACCGATCAGGCCGACATTGGCGAACCAGCCCCCGACTTTACGCTAAAGGCCGCGGACGGGGAAACCCACAGCCTCTCCGACTTCGAAGGGAAATACGTCGTGCTGGAGTGGCTCAACTTCGAGTGCCCGTTTGTCGGCAAGCACTACGGCAGCGGCAACATGCAGGCGCTCCAGGAGAAGTACACCGACGAGGGCGTGGTGTGGCTCTCCATCGTCTCCTCGGCGCCGGGCAAGCAGGGCTACTATCCGCCCAAGGAGATGATCGAACAGAAGAAGAGGCACAACGGAAACATGACGGCCATCCTGATGGACCCGGACGGCGAGATCGGCAAAACCTACGGCGCGACGGTGACGCCGCACATGTACGTCATCAATCCGGATGGGGAGCTCGTCTACCGCGGCGGCATCGACGACAAGCCGACCACCGACGAGGCCGACATTGAGGGGGCCACGAATTACGTCGACCGGGCCCTCACCGCAGTGATGAACGGGGAAGAGGTGAGCCCGAAACAGGCCAAGCCCTACGGCTGCACGATTAAGTACGCCTCGAAGTAGTACGTTCTCTTCGTCGACGTGCCGGGGAACGCGCCCGCCTCCCGTCATCCGTCCGAGGTGATGTCCGTCCTCCGACTGTAGACGGCGGAAAGTCCTGCGCAATTCTCATACTCCGAAGGGAGACCATGCGCCGACCGGTCCTGCACGGGCGGGTCGGCGTTTCTGTTTGTTGGGAGCACTCCAGAACGCCGGGTCCGTCCCGTGTCGTCGATGCTGGAGGTG
>PXSX01000290.1 GCA_003022655.1 Bacteroidetes bacterium QH_1_64_81
TCTCCGTGCCCGGCACGGGCGTGTCGATCGAGAGCGGCACCTCCTGCGCCGCCGCCGGGACGGTGGCGACGCACAGGACAAGGAGCAGGGGAAGTAGAGACAGGCGAGGAGCGCGGATGGGCATAGGGGGAAATCGGTGCACAAAGACGCGAGAACACTACACGGGTCCGCCCCAAAACTACTTCCAGTATACGAAATCGGCCCGGCAGGTGAAATGACGGACCCGTGAAGATCCCGATCCCCACTCGGTGACCCCTGTGGGCTGCGAGGGCTCCACGACCAGCGTACGAGGGTTCTTCTCCTCCTTGCGGACCACTTTCTCTAGACGTCGGGCAAGACGAGCCCCACATGCACGTCCATCACGTTTGTGTGGGTCGGGCCTGTATGTAAAAGCTGGTCGACGGCGTCGAACAACGGATACGCGTCGTTCGCTTCGAGGTGGGCCTCGGGATCGCAGCCTGCGTCACGAGCGTCGGTCGCGGTGGAGGGGGTGGCCCAGGCCCCGGCGGCATCGGTGGGCCCGTCAATGCCGTCCGTGCCGCCACTCAAGAGCACCGCCGGGGCGTCGGCGTGCTGCAGCGCGAGGGCGCCCCCCAGCGCCACCTCCTGATTCCGTCCCCCCATCCCGTCACCCGTGACGGTGACGGTCGTCTCGCCCCCCCAGAGCCAGCAGGTCGGGACTGAGGGATCGGCGTCAAGCATCGTCTCGGCGTGATTGGCCCCGACCGACCGGGCTTCTCCCTCGACGCCTTCCGATACACGTTGCACCTCGTAGCCACGGGCCGTCGCCGCCTCTTGGGCCGCGTCGAGCGCCGTGCGGTTGGTGCCGAGCAGCGTGTTGTTCGTCTGCGCGAAGCACTCGGTGTCCGGGCCAGGTGTCTCTGGATGACCGTCCCGGGCCCCCTCGGTGAGGTGTGTCCGGATCGGGGCCGGCACGCTTTGCCACAGGTCATGGGCGTACAGCACCCGCATCGCTTCCTCGTACGTGGTCGGGTCTGGAACGGTGGGCCCACTTGCAATAACGGATATATCGTTCCCCACGACATCGGACACGATGAGGCTGCCGACAGCGGCCGGAGACGCAGCCCGGGCAAGCTGTCCCCCGCCGACTCGCGTCAGGTGCTTGCGGACCGTGTTCATCTGATGCACGTCGACCCCAGCCGTAAGCATCTGGTGGTAGGTCGTTTTCAGGTCCGACAGCTCTAGTCCTTCTGCCGGCAGCGTGCTCAGGGCGGTGCCTCCCCCCGAGACCAGAACGAGGAGCAACTCGTCGGTCCCCGTGGCGTCAGCCTGCTTCAGGATGCGTCGAGCCCCGCGCACGCTCCCCTGCGTAGGAAGCGGATGCCCTCCTTCCACCACGTCAACGACGGAGGGAACTGGGACGTCCTCCGGATACGTCTCCGGATGCCCCTCCGGCACCACCACGCAGCCGTCCCGCAGTTGCGTGTCGACCTCCTGCTCCACCACACCCGCCATCGCGAGCGCAGCCTTGCCCATGCCCACGACCCGAATCGCGTTGTACGCATCGAGCGACTCGGGCCCCCAGTCCGACGGCTTGCTGATGGAAAACAGCTCCGGCGCCTGTACGCGCTGGACGGCTGCCTGAAAAACGACCCTTGCATCTTCGACGAGGGACGACGGAGGGGAGGAGGATGCCATGCCCATGTGGTGCTCATCGGAGAGGGATCGAGCTCCGGTGCCTCCCTCAGACTACGAAATACCAGGGGCACCGTTCAGCTCTCGTCCAACTCAGTGTGCTGGGCTGTGCCGAAGTCTCCGACAGTTCCACGACCGGGCGTAGGCGCACAGGAGAAAATCGCCCACCCATGCAGAGTTTTTTCACGCATCGGTCCCCGGAAGCCCGAGGAGCGGCCTTACGACCGGAACCGCACATGGGCTCAGATGTGCAGATACTGAACCACAATGTCCACAGGCCTGTCGCTCCCTATGGAGGATCCGTCGCCCAACGGAGAGCCCACCGCCGCCGACTCATCGATCGGTCGCCTGCACGTGCTCACCGACTACCACCTCCAGCAGAACCATCCCCACGCTGAACTCGCCCGGCGTGCCATTCGGGGCGGTGCCGATACCATTCAGTTCCGGCAGAAGCACGGCGGCATTCAGAACACGCTCGTGGAGGCCCGCAAGGTCGCGGCCGTATGTACCGATGCGTCGACGCCCCTCATCGTGGACGATCAGATCGACATCACCCAAGCCGTCGAGGCCGAGGGCGTTCACCTAGGCCAGAACGACTTTCCCGTCGACGCCGCCCGATCGATCCTCGGCCCCGACACCATCATCGGGGCTACGGCCACGAAGACGCACCAGGTGGTGGAGGCCTACGAAATGGGGGCCGACTACATTGGGTTCGGCCCGGTCTTTCCGACGACCTCGAAGCGCAATCCGAAGTCCGTGAAGGGCCCGGAAGGACTCGCGGAGGCCAGCGACGCCGTTCCAATTCCCGTGATCGCCATCGGGGGCGTGACGCACGACCGCGTCCGGCCGGCCTTGGAAGCAGGTGCCCACGGCGTGGCCGTCCTCTCCGCCGTCGCCACGGCCACCAATCCGAAGCAGGCCACCGCCCGCTTCCGCGCCTCCATCGACGGGGTTCTCCGCGACTCGGACGCGTAGCCCGGACCGGTCACTGCCCCGTGTCCGCGGCGGTGATGGCCGCGACGAGGCCATCCGGCGATGGCTCCGCCGCCACTGCCTCAACCGCATAGCCCCCCTCGTCCAGCGCCGTCCCCGTCGTGGGTCCGATCGCCGCGACGCGGTAGTCCGCAGGGTCGACCGCATCGGCCCGCTCGACGGCCTCCAGTCCCGACGGGCTGAAGAAAACAAGCCACGTGCTACCATCCGACGACGGAAGGTCGAGCGAAGATCGAGGGCGCGTCTCGTACACCACGCGTTCCTCGAAGGGGACGTCTGCCGCCCGGCAACGCCTGCGCATCACCGGTCTCTGCCCCCCTTGGATCCAGCCCAACGGCCCGAAGGTGCTCGGCCGTCTTCGGACCTACGACGTAGACGGTCGTGCCCCGCCACGCGTGGGCCAACTCCTCGCGATCGGCGAAGAGGCGTTCAAGGGCAGTGCCTGCACGTGGGCTCGTAGCGATGAGACCGCCGTACCGGTCGCGCTGCTCGAGCCGGGCCTGAAGGGCTGCCTGATGGGGAAAGGCAAACGCGAGCACCGGTTCGCAGACGGCACGGAGTTTCGCCTCCCAGAAAGCGGAGACGTACGGGTCGGGCTCATCGGCAGACCGCAGGAGAATGACGTCTGGAGCTTCGTTCACCGGTGTGTCGGGGTAGGTGGGGGTGGGAAGAATGGAAGACTCTCGCCCACAGAAGACCACTGCACCGCCGTCAGCTTCTGCGACCGGCCCCTCTCGGCCCGAGCCGCAGGGACGTAAAGCCCGCTTGTTGGAACGTGGTCGCGAAGCGAAGAGTACGGGGGATCCTATCCCTGCTCCGGTCCAATTCATTCAATTCTCCTTCGATGCCAACGACTCTCCCCCAAAGCGTTCGCGAGCACTTCGGCGAGCAGGTTGCCGAGGATTTCTCACGCTGGTTCGCCGAAAACGTCGAGTACGAACTCGTCACAAAGAGCGAATACCGCAAGATCCTCTCCCGCCTCGACGCGATCGACGAGCGCTTCGCCGTAATCGACGAACAGTTCGAAAAGGTCGACGAACGGTTCGAACACGTAGACGAACGGTTCGACCAGATGGAGGACCGTTTCAATGAGCGCTTCGAACAAGTCGATCAGCGCCTTGAACAAGTCGACCAGCGCTTCGAAAGTATGGAGGAGCGGTTCGATAAACGCTTCGAAGGCATGGACGCGAAGCTCGATCGGATGAATGATCGCATCCTGTCGATGACGCGGTGGCTCATTGGACTGGTTGCGCTGTTCGGGTCGCTGGTCTCGTCGAGGATCTTCTCGCCCCCCGCCTTCAGCAGGTCATGGGCCAGCTCTCGACCGGTCATCCCTCCTTTCTCCGGCGGGCACCGCCGCTGATCCCGGTAGTGCTCGCCGCCGTCGAGAGCGGCGATGCAGGCGTCGAGCACGAGTTCTTCCCCTTCCAGGCGGGCCCACGCCCCGAGCGGCACCTGGCACCCCCCTCCCACTTCGCGCAGGAATGCCCGTTCGGCTACTGCCGCATAGCCGCTGGGCTCATGGTGCAGCACATCGTCCAGAAGAGCCTCAAGCCTCTCTTGATCTTCCCGACAGGCAATGCCCAGCGCGCCCTGGCCCACGGCGGGAATCATGAGGTTCGGGTCGATGCGGTCGCGGATGTGCACCGAGAGCCCGAGCCGCACGAGGCCCGCCACGGCAAGCACCATGCCCGACCAGGATTGACCGGTTGGTCGATCCTTCCTCAGTTTCTCGAGGCGGGTATCGACATTTCCCCGCACCGAGACGACGTTGAGGTCTGAGCGCCAGGTGAGAAGTTGGGCCGTGCGGCGGAGAGACGCGGTGGCGACGGTGGCTCCTTCGGGAAGGTCACCGAGGTGCCCATCGAAGGACGGGTGCGCCACGAACGCGTCCCGTGCGTCCTCGCGCTCCCCGATGGCGGCGAGCGCAAGGCCCGAGGGCACCGTTGACGGAATGTCCTTCAGCGAGTG
>PXSX01000291.1 GCA_003022655.1 Bacteroidetes bacterium QH_1_64_81
CCGGGAAGAGGAGGCCTGGATGCTGTCCCGCTTCGTGCTCCCGGTGCGCCGCCTGCCGGATCTGACGTCTTACCGAGGGCTCTTTAAGGACGGGGCGCCCTACGCCTTCTCGGTGCTCGGCACGGGGGGGGGCACGGCAGATGCGTTTCTGGATGCGTTCGGGCGGGACCTGGAGGTCATCGAGGCCTTCGATGAAGACCATGGGGGCCGCGCGCAGGTCGACGTCATGGAGGTGCCCCTTCCGAAGGCGCTCGTGGACGGCTCGCGGGACGAGGTCGCGTCGTTCCTCGAGGCCCTTACCCGAAAGCTCGTGGCGGCCGGCACGGCCAAGCTCGACCTTTTCCTGGAGGTCCCCATGCGGCGGGACGCGGTGGCAGGCCTGCCCAACCTATGCGCCGCGGTGGCCGAGCACAATAGCCGGCAGGCCATCCCCGCCCGCACCGTCATCGGCCTGAAGGTGCGCTGTGGAGGAGGAGAGCCAACCGACGTTCCCGCCGTCGACCACGTAGCGGCCCTCATCGTGGCGTGTCGGGACGCCGGTATTCCGTTCAAGGCCACCGCCGGGCTGCACCATCCGGTGCGTCACTACGACGACGGACTGGATACAGAAATGCACGGCTTCCTCAACATCTTCGCCGCCGCGGTCCTCGCCGCCGAGCACACCCTCAACCCCTCCGACGTGCAGGCCATCCTCCGGGAGGACACCGCGGACAATTTTCGGTTTCTCAAGGACGCCGTTGCCTGGCGCGATCTCACCGCGTCCCTCGATGGGGTGCAGCACGCCCGCGACACCCTGGCCCTCTCGTTTGGCAGCTGCAGCTTCGAGGAGCCCATCGACCACCTCCGTGACCTCGAACTGCTTTAGTGCCGTCCGGCCTGCACTCGGCGCTCTGTCCTCATCCACCGCCGCCAAAACTCGTGACGCCCAACTCATGACTCCCCAACTCATGATTCATCAGCTCGTGACCCACCTCGCCTCCCAAGACTCCTGAGTCCGCTCCTTTCCCCTGCACCCAACGCCTATCTCTCAAACGCTTCTCTCTCATATGACCGACCCCTCTCTCTCGTCATTCCTCGATGTCGACGCCGACCACCCGTTTCCCATCCAAAATCTTCCGTACGGCGTCTTTACACCTCCCGAGACGACGGTCCCCCGCGTCGGCGTTGCCATCGGTGATCACGTGCTTGACCTGGCCGTGCTCAACGACGACGGGCTCTTCGACGCGCCTGAACTCCGGAACGCACGGCCCTTTGCCCAGCCCACCCTGAACGAGTTCATGGCGCTTGACGCATCGGCGTGGGCGGCCGTCCGCGAACGGCTCCAGGCCCTCCTTCGCGCCGACACCCCCGAGCTGCGCGATGACGCCGCCCTCCGAGAGCGGGCCCTCCACCCGCGGGCCGACGTGACGCTTCAGTTGCCCGTTGACATTGGGGACTACACGGACTTCTACTCCTCGAAGCAGCACGCCACCAACGTGGGGACGATGTTTCGGGGCGCCGAGAACGCGCTGAAGGACAACTGGGTGCACCTGCCGGTGGGCTACCACGGACGGGCTAGCTCCGTCATCCTGAGTGGGCGCGACGTGCGACGCCCCTGTGGCCAAACCCGACCCAACGACGACGAGCCACCGGTCTTTGGGCCCACCCAGCTGCTCGACTTTGAGCTTGAAACCGGCTTTTTCGTCGGCGACGGCAACGAACTCGGCACGCCGATTTCCATTGACGAGGCCGACGACCACATCTTCGGCATGGTGCTGGTCAACGACTGGAGCGCCCGCGACATCCAGGGGTGGGAGTACGACCCGCTCGGTCCGTTCCTCGGCAAGAGCTTTGCCACCACCATCTCGCCGTGGGTGGTGCCCATGGCCGCCCTGGAGCCGTTCCGAACGGAGGGCCCGACGCAGGATCCCGAGCCGCTTGATTACCTGCGGGCCGAGGGCGATGCCGCCTACGACGTCACCCTGGAGGTCGACCTCCAAGCGCCGTCGATGTCATCCCCACACACGGTGTGCCGCAGCAACACCAAGCACTTGTACTGGACAATGCGTCAGCAGCTGGCCCACCACACGATCAACGGCTGCAATGCGCGGCCCGGCGACCTCATGGCGTCCGGCACCATCAGCGGCCCCACGGAAGCCGGCTATGGCAGCATGCTGGAGTTGTCCTGGCGCGGGGAGAAGCCGGTGCCGCTCCCCGGGAACGAGACCCGCTCTTTCCTCAAGGACGGCGACCGCGTGATCCTGCGGGGCTACGCGGAGGGAGACGGGTACCGGATCGGGTTCGGCACCGCGGAGGGGAAAATCCTCCCGGCTGCGTGCACGTGAGGGCACTGCGGGCCAGACGAGCCGCAAGCCAGACGACTTGACAGGTCCTCCGTAAATTCATCGCCGCCGTGACAGAATTTTCAGAGCGGCATTTGCCGCAATTGCAGGGCGTTTTGTGCCGACTGTCACCTCGTCTGATTTCTCCGTCGGACTGACAGGACGTTTTGGGAGAAATCATGGGTGGTACAGGTGTTGCATCTCCGAGTAAATGAAAGTTTGAGGCGAGCGGCTGGCCTATAGGTACGAACGCACGCTTTCACGCGAACTTCTTGAACGGATCATCACGCCCAGCTATGACCCGCTTGACCCGCACCCGCACCCGAAACCTTAGCAGCCTTCAGGACGAGATTGACCGCGTCTTCGACCGGTTCTTCCCGTCCCGGGATCAGGACCAGGAGGCCTCGTCGCCGCAGGCCGTGTGGCGCCCCGGCATGGACCTGATCGAGACGGATGAGGCCTACCGCCTGCATCTGGACATGCCGGGGATGAGCCGGGACGAACTGACGATCAGCTACCAGGATAACGAACTGGTCATCAGCGGCGAGCGGACGAGTGCCCAGACCGATGAGGACGAAGAATTCGTCCGCGT
>PXSX01000292.1 GCA_003022655.1 Bacteroidetes bacterium QH_1_64_81
CCCGCCGGAGCGCCGACCTGCTGACCCCCGTATCGGCGTACCTCGCGCTCCAGCAGGAGGCCCCGTACAGCTTTCTCTTCGAGAGCGTCGAAGGGGGCGAAAAGCTGGCGCGCTATTCTTTTCTCGGCCGCGACCCGTACCGGGTGCTGACCGCCAAAGACTTCGGCGCCTCCGTCACGGTGGACGAGCGGCGCACCCCCGCCCCCGAGGCGGACCTCTCCCCGCCTACCGGCACCATCTTCGAGGTGCTGGATGCATACCTCGACCGGTACGAAGAAATCGAACTCCCCGACCTTCCCCGGTTGCGCGGGGGGGCCGTCGGGTACCTGGGATACGACGCCGTGCGGCTCGTGGAAGACCTGCCCGACGCCCCGCCGGACGACCTCGGCCTGCCGGATGCCGTGTGGTGCTTCTACGACACCGTAGCGGCCTTCGACCACGTCCGTCACCAGCTCGTCTTGATGGCGAACGTGTTCGTCGACGCGGAGACCGACCTGCGTGCTGCCTACGAGAACGCCCAGACGCGCCTGGCCACCCTGGAGGCCGACCTCAAACAACCGTCCGATCCCCCGGCGCCCGTCGAAGGGATTCAGGACGACCTGACCTCGAATGTGGAGCGGCTCGCGTTCGAGGACGCCGTCCGGACGGCCAAGGAGCACATCCGGAAGGGAGACATCTTTCAAGTCGTCCTGTCGCAGCGCTTTGCAACCTCGTTCGAGGGGGATCCCTTCAATCTGTATCGCGCCCTGCGACAGGTAAATCCGTCGCCCTATCTCTTCTACCTTGATCTCGATGACCTCGCTCTCGTAGGCTCGTCGCCGGAGGTGCTGGTGCGCGCCGAAGACGACGCGGCCGAGGTCCTCCCCATCGCCGGCACGCGCCCTCGTGGCGAGGACGCGGCGGAAGACGAGGCCCTCGCCGAGGAGCTTCTGAACGACGCGAAGGAGCGGGCCGAGCACCTCATGCTGGTGGACCTGGGCCGAAACGACCTCGGGCAGGTCTGCCAGTACGAGAGCGTGGAGGTCGACCGCTACGCCTACGTGGAGCGGTACTCGCATGTCATGCACATCGTCTCGTCGGTGACCGGTAGGCTGGCCGAGGACCAGGGGCCGATGGACGTGCTGGCAGCCTGCTTCCCGGCCGGAACCGTCAGCGGCGCACCGAAGGTGCGGGCAATGGAGATTATCGACGCCCTCGAGCCCTCTCGCCGCGGCATCTACGCGGGGGCCGTCGGGTACGTGGACTTTTCCGGCACCCTCGATACGTGCATCACCATCCGCACCATGGTGGTGACCGATGAGACGGCCTACGTGCAGGCCGGAGCGGGGATCGTGGCCGACAGCGATCCGGCCCGCGAGTACGAGGAAACCCGCGACAAAGCCGCCGCGCTGCGCCAGGCCATGCGCGTAGCGGCCGACGGACTTCTTTAGCCTCTCTCGGTTGAAGGGCCTTGGCCTCCCACGGAGTCCTTCCCACTCAAAACTCATTCACTCGCAATCTTCGGCCAAACCTCAGTCCCGATCGATGGTATCAGTTCGTGCCTTTTTTCCAAGGGAGGGGATGGACGTTCGGTGACGACCTACACCGAACGTGAGCGCCAAAACCGATCGTACCTGTTCCCCCACTACTTACTCCCTACCTCTTCACCAGCCCAACTGCCCATGCCGAATCCGATCAAGAAAGCGCTCCTGAACCGCGGCTGGGCCGGCCAAACGCTCAGCCGGTCCGACACGGTCGAGCACCTGAATCCGCTGATTCAGCAACACATCGAGCTCAATCACCACTATCAGGCCGCCGTCCAGGCCTGCGACGACGAGCGAGTCGTCGGCGTCTTGGAACGGCTCCAGAAAACCGCCCGGACCGACGTGGGGAAGCTGTCCGAAACGGTCTTGAGCTGCGGAGGCACGCCGTACAACGGCACGGACCTCGACCCCGACGACTTCACACTTCGGGGACGCCTCCTCGACTTGTTCGAGGAGCTCCGCGAGCTCGAAACAGACTTCAACGATGCCCTCGCCGACGAACTCGATCTCGAACATCAGATGCGCACCCGCGGCGTCCTCGAAGCGGTCAAGAGCAATAGTCAGGACCGCCTCAACGCTCTTGATGCGCTGCAGCGCCGCCTCGAGGGCACCGCGGCGTAGCTGTCTGCCCGGCTTGAACTCCTTCTACAACCTGCGTTCTTACTACATGGAAGCCCCTGAATCGACTTCCCCAGCGGACACGGACCCCGAGACAGACCCCGTCGTCGTCTCCGGCATTCAGCCGTCCGGCCGGCTCCACCTGGGCAACTACTTCGGCGCCATCCGTCAGCACATCGACCTGCACCGGGAGCACGACGCGTACTACTTCATCGTAAACTACCACGCGATGACCACGGTGCAGGATGCGGAGACGCTCCGCGAGCACACCTTCGACGTAGCGCTGGATTACCTGGCCCTCGGGTTCGACCCAGACAAGGCCGCACTGTTCGTGCAGAGCGACGTGCCGGAGGTGACGGAGCTCATGTGGATGTTCTTCAACCTCATCCCCACGAGTCACCTCGAAAAGGGCGTCGCCTACAAGGAAAAAATGGAGGCCGGCCTCTCCCCCAACGCAGGCCTGTTCAATTACCCGGTCCTCCAGGCGGCGGACATTCTCGCCTACGGCGGCTCTCTAGTGCCCGTGGGGGCCGACCAGAAGCAGAACCTGGAGATGGCGCGCGACCTGGCGCGGCGATTCAACAATCGGTTTTGCCCCGAGGACGAGCCCCTCCTCCCCATCCCCGAGCCCTACATTCTCGACCACGTGTCGGTGATTCCCGGCACCGACGGCCGCAAGATGTCGAAGAGCTACGACAACACCATCGGCATCTTCGATGAGGGCGACGCGCTGGAAGAGAAGGTGATGAGCATCGT
>PXSX01000293.1 GCA_003022655.1 Bacteroidetes bacterium QH_1_64_81
AGGGAATAGTCCAGGTTCACGCCCCCGCCCTTGTTGTGGCCGATCGCGTCATGCAGGAGGTGCCGGACCCACGTCTCAAAGTTCTGCTGCCCGGCCCCTCGGACTCGGTTGGAGAGCTGCGCGTAGCTGGAGGCCAATTTGGTGTCTTGTCGACGGGGCGTCAGGAGCACCCGAACGCGCTCGTACCCCCATGCTCTGGCCGCCCGGCGTAATTCCCGAAAGTGGCTAGACACGAAGTAGGGGTCGGCACGGCTGTGCGTATGGAGCCGCGGACTCGGGGGAAGACCACGGCCCGGGACTGATCCCGGAATCCAGGGCTGTGGAGCGACGAGGCCCCCGCAGATCCGCTCGTCCGAAATCACCAAGTCCCGCCCTGAGTGTCGGACCTTGTCAGCGAGGGGATCCGCCTCCAATCCGCGCCAGAATTCGGGGGAGAGGCTAAACAGATCTCCAAACCGCAGGCGCTGCCCCTCCACCTCGATTTCGGGCACCGGAAGGCATTTCGCCGACTCAATCCGCCCCAGGACGTCCCGCTGAAGAAACGTCGTGGCCGTCTTGGAGGGGCCCACGTGAATGTAGAGGATCGGTTTGCTCATGCCATGTGGCACACCTCGAAGGCTCGGCACCGATGCCCGGATCGCAAATATCGCCAATCCGTATCGGGCGGCGAGGCGTAGGGTTCCGCATAGAAGCCGCCCGAAACGGTTGGGGCACACGAAACGCGCATACAGCTTGGCTCAGTATTGATTGTGCAAACAGGGACCCCGTATTTTCATCATGGGAGGTGGCTCCGGCTCCCGCGCTCCGCGTTACCTGTGAGGAGGAGTAAGCGGCCCGCTTTTTCCTGAGGCCTCCCAGGACTTCTGCTCACCACGCGCCTACACCACCGATGTTTTCGTTCGAACACTTCTCAATTGCGCCCCTCCAATTAGGAGCGATGCTCCTCGCGATGACTCTGCTCGGAGGTGGGGCCTCGCCGGAAACGTGGGCGCAGGGGGGCGCGCATCAGAATGCGCCGAGTGCCGGACCGATCACCGTGGACGATTTTGAGCGGTACGATGCGGGGGAGCCCCCGGACCAGTGGGTGCGCGTAAATTCCGAGACGGAGGTCCGCTCGGCGGAGCAGGCGATAGGAGACGGAGAAGAGTTTACGGTGGTCGAGCAGGACGGAGATCAGTTTGTGCGTCTCTATACTCAGGGAGAGTATATTCGCTTTTCTCAGCGCACCGGGAAGGAGTTTGAGTGGAACCTGAACACTCATCCCCGACTGGCATGGCGATGGCGTGCGTTGGAGCTTCCGGAGGGGGCGAGCGAGAAGGGCACGAACGACACGGGCGGAGCCGTGTACGTAACGTTCGGAAAAGACTGGCTCGGGCGTCCCAGGAGCATCAAGTATACCTACAGCTCATCGCTCCCTGTAGGAACGGTCGTCTCCTTCGGCTCCTTAACGGTGATCGTCGCCAATTCGGCGGTTGAGTCCCACCAGGGGGCGTGGCAATCCGTGCAGCGAGACGTCGCGAGTGACTACCGACAGGTGTTTGGGGAAAAGCCGCCCCGCCGCCCGGTCTCGATCACGATTTCCGGAGACTCGGACTCGACCAACGGGGTCTCGAAGGTCGACATTGACGACATCAGACTGCTTCCGGCTCAGTGACGAATGGTCCCGCCTGTGGGCCTTCCTGGAACAAGCGGGAGCGGACCAATCGAGTCCTTGGGGTCTTGAAGACACCGTCGACTGCGCGACCTGGTCTCCCCCCGCTATGACCACGCCCTGCGAAGGCTACGTTCTGCACAGCTATGGCCCCGACCGATACGTGAAGCACGCCGTGGCGTTGGTGCACACGCTCCGACGACACGACACGGAGCGTCCCGTGGCGCTCTTCTGTCCGGAGCATCATCGCAGCCTGCTGGAGCGCCGGGGGCTGGAGACGCTCTTCGACGTGCTCGGCGACCTGCCCCCGAAGCATCAGTCGATCGTCGGGTTCAAGCATCATCTCCACCGGTTCAAGGCGTTCGACCGCTCGCTGTTCGTAGACGCAGACATGGTGTGGTGCCGCAGCCCGAATCCGCTCTGGCAACAGTTCGCCGCCTTCCCCTTCACGGCCACCGGCCTGCAGAACGCGGACCACTTCTTCGGCGGCCCGAAGGGAATCGGGGTCGTCGTGGACGTGCTGCTGGGACGGCGTCCGCGCACGCTTCGACGGTTGGGCCTCACGCGACTTCCCCGCGTGCAGGCCGGAATGATCTACGCGCAGGACGAAAGCCGCACCCGCGAGGTCGGGCAAGTCGCCGCGAGCTACCTCGACCGGGCGGACGAGATCCACTTCCGAAGTCGTCTCAACGAGGGGCGTAGCGAAGAGACGTGCGAGTGGAGCCTCGCCCTAGCAATGAGTGACCTTGACCTGCACGTGTTTCCGTGGCTGCAAGGACGAAATAGTCCTCAGCTCGACTACATCGATACGCTGACCGATCACGACCCGGACTTCCGTGAGGTTTCGTACCGCCTCTACACGAATTCCTTTGTCTACAGCCTCCGAGGCCTCCCGAACGCCCGAGTGCGGGACGCTCTGCTGTGGGTTGCGAAGTGCCTTCCAAGAATGGGAGAATACATGGAGCTGACGCCATACGTTCTCCACTTTGGCTGGCTACATCAGAAAGAGCCCTTCCGCGATTTTGCCGAGCGGACGTGGTCGCGTCTCTCCGCCGAGCGCGCGAAACCCCGGCGGGTGGAGTCGAAGAAGGACGGTCCGGTGTCGAGAGAATAGCGTTCTGCATTGTCAACCCAGTTTATAAAAAAATGGCAGGCGAGTACGAGGTGAACTTCCGAGAGCGGCCGGAGGCCTACCGGTACCAGTCCGGCGAGCAGGGCGTGTTCAAGGTGCAGCCCTACAAAGTACCGGGCGCGGGAAGACTTCGTGGGGATGGACATGGTGCGCAAGTACCTGCAGATGGGTTTCACCCGGGCCATGCGGTACGCAAAGTATCCGGGCGGGCAGAAGTACGACGAGGACGGCACCGAGCGCGAACCCGAACAGTGGGCCGCCCCCGAGAAGCGAGCGTCCGCCATCGTCTTCCGCGACGCGTGGCAGGATCTGACTGACGATCCGACCTACCAGCGTCTGAAAGAGCGGCATCGGGACGAGATGTACGATCCGGAGGTAAGTCCGATGGGGGGTTGAAGGTTGGACGGTTGAAGGTGAAAGGTTGGGGAATTGGGGGCGCTGCTCTGATAGGGTGAGAAACGAGTGTCGATGACGGAGGAGCCAGCGGATCGGATTTCGGTGTCTCTCGAACGGCAGTGGGTCGATGGTGCGGGCGTGCGACTGCACGTGCGGGCGGCAGGGCCCGACGACGGCCCGCTCGTGGTGCTCCTCCACGGCTTCCCCGAGTTCTGGTACGGGTGGCGTCACCAGATTCCAGCCCTCGCCGAGGCGGGCTGCCGCGTGGTGGTCCCCGATCAGCGGGGCTACAACCGGAGCGACGTGCCGCGGGCCGTCGCCGCCTACGACCTCGACCTGCTCGCCGACGACGTGTGCGCGCTGATCGAGGCCGCCGGCCGCGATCGCGCATCCGTCGTGGGGCATGACTGGGGCGCCATGGTGGGCTGGCACCTTGCCCACACCCATCCGGAGCGCCTGCGCCGCCTCGCGATTCTCAACGTGCCCCACCCACACGTCTTCCGGACGACGCTCCGGTCCAACCCCGCGCAGCTGCTGCGGAGTACGTACGCCCTCTTCTTCCAGGTTCCGGCCCTCCCCGAGTGGCTCCTCGGGCGCAACGATGATCAGGGGCTCACTACTCTACTTCAGTGGAGCAGCCATCCCGATACGTTTGACGAGACCGACCTGGCGCTCTACCGCCGGGCATGGCGACGACCGGGTCGGCTCCGCGGCATGCTAAACTGGTACCGGGCCGCGGCTCGTCGGGCCCTGCGGACGGCGCCGCCGTCGGCTCCGATCGACGTGCCGACGCTCGTGGTGTGGGGCGCGCAGGACGTAGCCCTTCACCGCCGGATGGCCGCTCCCAGCGCGGCGATGTGTACCGACGGGCACCTCGAAGTGATCGACGACGCTACGCACTGGGTGCAGCACGACGCCACAGCGACCATCAATCGGCTCCTGCGCGATCACCTGGGAGCGTAGAAGAGTGGGGAAATGGGAGGAAGGGGGAGCATGCGCATGGAGGCATCGGGGCCGTGCCCCCTGTAGAACTGCGAAAGCAGTCCACCGTCGTCAGGATGCGGCTGCCGTGCGAGGAGG
>PXSX01000294.1 GCA_003022655.1 Bacteroidetes bacterium QH_1_64_81
AACGTCCGCGTCGATGAGGGGCTGCAAGATGAGTCCGGGCGAGCTACGGGGATTCGCGCCGGAGACGAGACGTTTCACGCCGACAGTGTGATGATTGCCGAGGGCGAACTGATTAGGTGCTTCGGCCTTACCGAGCCGGACCACGGCTCCGATCCGGGGTCGTAGAGGGCACCTACGACATCCACGGCCTCATCCTGGGCCGCGAGATCACCGGCATCCAGGCCTTCAAGCCGCTCAGCAGTCCCGGCGAGAACGGCGCGGCGGAAGCGACGAAGGAGCGAGAGGCGGCGACGGCGAGAATGGTGATATGGTGACCGGCAGAAGAAAGGAGTGCGGTTTCGGACTGGTCCAGCCCCACCCTCTGCCCCTTTACACCCTGATTTCTCTGGCTCCTCTGTTCTCCTCGTAGGCGCTAATTGGAGACTCAGCTCCGAATAGGGGGCTTCAAATAAGGGTTGCCGGTGCCTGAAAGCGGATCACCTCTTTGCATTGTGTTGGCAGCCAGACGCGGCGATCCGTCCGCATGTCGCTTTCTGGAGTTCTCTTCCTCTCGTCCGTAAGGGGGTTCAAAAAGCGGATCTGTTGGGAAGTGGAGCGGTTGCAAGACTCACCCAAGATGCCCAGAGAATTGATCGTTCTGCTCAATGAGCCCATAGGTATCAAGCAATGAGAGGCTGTTTGGTGGATGGATGAGAAGCCGACACGAGCGAAGCGAGGGCCGAAGATCATGCCCTTGCGGTGCTGACGAGCTCTGCGAGTAAACACAGTGGGCGACGCCGCAAAAAGTCGCTCAAACGAACCCTGTAGTGGGGGCCGAGCGAGAGCGAGGTCATGCCTCTGGTGAGCTACCGGGGGAGTGCAGAAGGCGTTTTGCGCTGGGAACACAGTGACCGAGTAGTCACCGGGCTGCGCTGGGAGTGTAACGACCGAGTAGTTTCCAGACTGCGCGAGTTCCACAAAGTCGCAGGGCTCAGACAGTCCGCCAAACAGTTTCTGACGGTAATAAAACATACGCTCTTGTGTAGAACGCAGCAGCGATCAATTTCAGGACCACTTTCGTCACGATACGCCGCGGCGTGTCGCTGCTGAGGCGATGATTTCGGAGCGGCAATATCGAATCTGCATGGTTCTACCGAAGAGCGAAAACATATTCGGGGCCTGGAAAACTCCTTCCACCCCCGACTCATGGCTCCCCCACCCTGGTACTCACCCTGATGACGCGTCCTCTGTCCCCATGAACGTCGCCGAACGTTTTCTTCGCGTCAGCAGCCGTGTCTTCGATGCCTTCGAGGCGTGGTGGGAAGGGAAGCAGGCCCGCCGTTTCGTGGCCGCCGTACTCGTTTCAGGGTTCTTGGTGTCGTTGGTATTGATCGAACTCAATCGGTTGGGATGGCTGCCCTCTTCCGTAGCCACGTCGGTGTCCACCAACCACTTCAAGGCGATCGATGTCGCCTTCACGTTATTTCTGGTCGTCGAGCTCATCGGGTTGATCGTGGGCCTGGCCACCAGCGTGGCCGACACGGCGGGCAAACAGTTCGAGGTATTTTCGTTGATCCTCATCCGCCGCTCCTTCAAGGAGCTCGTCAAATTCGAAGAAGAACCCATCCAGTGGGGCTTCGACGCCGGACGGGAGGCGGTCCAGTACCTCGTGGTGGACGCCACGGCAGCCCTTCTTATCTTTCTTACGCTGGGTGTCTTCTACAAGCTGCAGCGGTACCAGCCCATTACTCAGACGGAAGGCGAGGAACACTACTTCGTGGCGCAGAAGAAAGTAGTGGCGAATTTACTCCTCATCATTCTGCTCGGAATGGGGATCCACGCGGTTTTCCTTCTTCTCGTGAACGGCGAGTCCGTCCCATTCTTCAACGCATTCTACACCATTCTCATCTTCAGCGATGTGCTGATCGTGCTGATCTCGCTTCGCTACAGCGCAACGTACCACGTGGTGTTTCGCAACTCCGGATTTGCCGCGGCTACCGTCATGATTCGCCTCGCCCTGTCCGGACCGCGCTACCTCGGGGCGGTGCTGGGAGTGGGGGCCGCGTTATTTAACGGGAGCGTGCCGAGGCGGACGAAGAGGTGAGTCCCGACGGGGTGGAGACCGAAGAGGGAGCTCCGACTCCGAAAGCGTGAAGGAAAATAAGCCTACCCCGCGCCTGAGAAGTCGCGGTGCCCGAGGTAGTGGAGGACGTATTTGATCGTCGAGGGCTTAGCCGGGCCGAACCCCGGTAGTTCCTGTAGCCGCTTCTCCACGGAAGCCAGGTCCACATCGTCGTTCCACGGCTCTACGGCATTGCCGTTAAATTCCTCGGCACCGCAGGCGATCGCCTTTTGCGTGTTCTCCGTCATCTTGTCATTGAGGTGGTGCGCCGTGTGCGACTCGGCGATGGGCTCCTGAAACGCATCGAACTCCGTCGCAGCTTTGTACGGCGAAGGCAGTCGCGTCGGCAAAAAGCGAGTTAACTTCACCCCTTTGGTGGGGAGGCCGGGGATCTTTGGTCGGCGAACACCTGAAATCGACCTGGCGTTGACCTATTTTGTCATCCGTTCTGTCATCCGCAAACCTCGGCGGCGCTCCGGACCCGTCGCGTGGTTCCTCCGCGTCCTGTTTCTGCTCATCGCTCCGGTCGTTTGCATGCCGACAATCCAGACCACCAAGATCAACCAGTTGCTCGACCCCGAGCGGGTCCGCATCGGGCTCTCGGGGACCGAGAAGTCGGACGTGATCGATACACTGGTCGACGTGCTCGCTGGGGACGAGGCCATCGACAGCCTGAAGGCTGTGCGAACGGCCATCTTTGAGCGCGAGCAGAAGATGTCGACCGGCGTGGGGAAGGGCCTCGGGCTCCCGCACGCCAAGACGCCCGCGGCTACGGACACCGTCGCCGCCTTCGCCACGACCGACGAGCCGGTCGACTTCGGGGCCGTCGACGACGTGCCCGTGCAGCTGCTCCTGCTGCTCGTGGGACCGGAGGAGCACAAGTCGCAGCACGTCAAGATTCTGGGTCGCATCTCGCGTCTCGTCAGTCGCGATTCGCTGCGCAAGCGCCTTGTGGAGGCCGACACGCCGGAGACCGTTATTGAAGCCCTTCGGGAGGGGGAGGCGGAACTCCGGGGGTGAACGAGGGGCGAGGGGAGCGTGGGAGAATGGGGGAAAGGGAGGGGCTCCGACAGTAGTTAGTAGTCGGGACGGAAAAGTTGCGAGATGCATCTCGCGACGAACATCTCATTCCAACCCGCTCAACCCTAAGGTACAGCGGTCGGGACCAAGAATGCCGTCCGAGGGAAGTGTCGGTCCGGCGGCCCGACACTACTGAAGGCCGGATCATTGCATTCTGTCTTTTCCTTGACGCCAATGCGACGGTAGCGGGATAGGCCATTCGCCCGCGCCCAAACCCCCACACGCCAATTTCCGACATTCAGCGATTCGACCTGTGAGCACTTCCTTCCAGAACATCCGGGGCACCTTCGATATCCTGCCGGACGCCTACACGGACGACGGGGGCACGCGCATCGCGAGCAGTGCCGAATGGCGCCACGTGGAGGCGACCGTCCGCGACGTACTATGCCGCCACAACTTCGAAGAAATCCGCACGCCCGCCCTGGAGCCGACCGAGTTGGTGGCGCGGGGGGTGGGGGAGTCGACCGACATCGTGCAGAAGGAGATGTTTGCCTTCGAGCGCAGCGGCACGCAGTACGTGCTCCGGCCCGAAATTACGGCGCCGGTCGTGCGCTCCTTTCTCCAGCACCACCTCGACCAGCGCGGGGGCGTGCAGAAGCTGTTCTACATCGGTCCGTGCTTCCGGGCCGAGAAGCCGCAGAAGGGCCGCTACCGGCAGTTCCACCAGTTCGGCATCGAGATTCTGGGCGCCGACGAGGCCCGGGCCGACGCCGAAACCATTGCGGTCCTGATGGCCATCTGCGACGCGCTCGGCCTCTCCAACCTGCACCTGAGGCTCAATACGCTGGGGACCCCGGAGCGCCGCGCGGAGTACGTGGAGGCCCTTCAGGACTACCTGGCGCCCCATGCCGACGAGCTCTCGGAGACCAGCCAGCGCCGACTGGAGCGCAATCCGCTGCGCATCCTCGACACGAAGATCGAGCACGAACAAAAGATCCTGCGCGACGCCCCGCAGCTCATCGACTTCGTGCGCAGAGCGCGCTCGCCGGTGGGGGACGCTACGATCGATTGGCCGAGGTGCTGGGCAGCGACGAGCCCGTGCCGGCCATCGGGTTTGCGGCCGGGATGGAACGCCTCTTCCTGGCGCTCGATGCCGCGGGCGCAGACCGTCCCGGCACGCCCGAGCCGGATGTGTTCATCGCGGCGCTGGGCGAGGAGGCAGAGCGGTGGGTCTTCCGCACATCGCAGATGCTTCGAGATGCGGGTCTGCACGTGGCCCACGACCTGATGGGGCGCTCGCTCAAGGCACAGATGAAGGAAGCCAACCGGCAGAACGCCCCCTACGCGATGATTATCGGGAGTAACGAACTGGAGGCCGGGGCCGCGACGGTGAAGGAGATGGAGAGCGGAGAGCAGGAGGAGGTATCCTTCGACGAACTAAACGAGTACCTGAGAAACCATGTGAGGGTAAGCCGCCAATCGGAAAACAGATAAAAAGCCCTGACGGCCACTGGGACCGTCAGGGCAGGAGGGAAGAACATCCCTCTCGGACCTAATTCGAGAGGCAACTGACGCTAGGTTCATCTAGTCCATCTTCACCCGGATGGGTTTATTCGTCCTTGCGGACTCGAGCGCAGCGGAATGGAGGACTTCGGCCGTCTCTATCTCATCGACATCCGACGGTACTTCGAAGTCCGGCGGCGGTATGACAGACGACATCGAGCCTCCGGCAGCGCAGGTGATCGTCACGCTCATGGGGGTATAGAGATTGAACGTGAATCCGGCAGCCAACCCGTTGAGAAAGCTCTGTTTCGTTTCCACCTTGGCCACGCCGTTGGAACACTGTTGCGCCGCGTCAATCTTCGCTCCAGGCATGGCGAGACCAAAGAGAAAGCCTGTCGCCCAGGGCTTCTCAATGGTTTGCCCGGAGGGCTGCTTGTCGGTCGTTACCTCTGCGTGGAAGCATCCCGACAGAGCGAGAGCAAAAACCGGGATGAGCAACAGAGAAACGAATCGTTTCATGGATCGGGTGGTGTCAATTTGCATGAGTCGAGAGGGTTAAGAAAGAGAAAACCGAGCTTGGCCTGCTTTTCTCACAGGATGATATTTCAGCCTTAGGACGGCACAATGTGGTCATTCTGCTCAATGCATAGCATCGCCTGCATTGCGCAAGCAGACTACCCCGAAGAAAGGATCTGCTGCAGAAAAAATCAAGGGACCAGAAATATACTTTTCTGAGACTGGTGAATGGTTCTCCCAATCGCGTAATGTTTTCAGGGTCTATTGGCCTGGTACTGGTTGGGGAAATACCCCGAACTAAGAAATATTCCCATGTTCAAGAGCTTCTGCCTTTTCGTTATGAAGGCAATTTGGGGGCCTCATCTCACCGCATCTAGTTCCAGTCGGTTGAGGTCAACCAGGACTACTGGAGCCTTACTGATTCTTGCAGGTGCCTGTCTCCTATTGGGATGTCGGCCGCGTGAGAGCGCCACCGATAGTCAGGGTAAGCGTCTGCGGGTGATGACCTACAACATCGAGGACGTGCGCACGGCGGACCTGCGCCGGGCCGATCATCCGCGCCTCCAGCGGGCCGCGGCGCGCGTCCAGCACCTCGCCCCCGATGTCCTACTCGTCAACGAGATGACGTATGACCAGCCGGGCGATCCGGGCTATCGGGACGGCGACCCAAAGGGACAGAACGCGCGGCGCTTCACCGAGAACTACCTGTCGATGTCCCAGGCGGACTCGCTGGACGGCCTGTCGTACCAACCTGTCACGCTGACGGTCAACACGGGCTTGCACAGCGGGCTCGACCTGAACAACGACGGACGAGTCGTCTCGACAGTGCCGGATGTGCCGGGGACCGGCGACGACGGCAGCGTGCCCCCACAGACCGACGCTGGGCGTGCCTACGGCAACGACGCCTGGGGCTTTGGCACCTTTCCGGGGCAGTACGGCATGGCCCTCCTCATCCGCGACGATCTGAGGGTGCTCCGCGATTCGATTCGGACCTTCCGCCTCCTGCAGTGGCACGAGAAGCCGAATGCCTCGGTGCCCCTTGACACCACAACGCTCGATCCCTGGTACAACCCCGACGAGCGGGCAAAGATGCGCCTCTCGTCCAAAAGCCACTGGGGCGTGCCCGTGCAACTGCCCAACGGCGCCGTGCTCCACGTCCTCGCCAGCCACCCGACGCCCCCAGGCTTCGACGGCGTGGCCCGCCGGAACGCCCACCGCAACCACGACGAAATTCAGCTGTGGGTGGACTATCTGAACCGCGCGCCCTACATCGAGGACGATTCGGGCCGATCTGGGGAGCTCCATGAGGGGGCCAAGTTCGTTGTGATGGGCGACCTGAACGCCGATCCGGACGACCGCTCCGTCTTTCGGGATGCCATCCGGTCCCTCATCGGCCACGAGCGGGTCAATGGTGGGGGTATCCCGACCGCTCGACCCGCGCGGCAGGATGACTATCCCAAGCTAGATCCCGACGACACGGCTCGGTGGGAGGCCCGGGCGGACTACGTCCTTCCGTCCGCCAACCTCATGGTGGACGATTCCGGGATCTGGCGCCCTGATCCCGCTCGGGTGCCCGACGTGCCCGTCAGCGACCACTTCCCCGTGTGGATGGATGTGCGCGTCGAGCCGTAAAAGAC
>PXSX01000295.1 GCA_003022655.1 Bacteroidetes bacterium QH_1_64_81
CCCCGAAGGCTCCGTGTTATGCTCACGAACGCGGTGTCGAAGAGTGGAACGGCGAGAATGACCACCGGGACGAGGACTGACCTCGCCGTGCCTCCGGTCTCTTGCACGCTCAGTCCCAGCACCGCCAGCACGTAGCCGAGGAGGAGACTCCCGCAGTCGCCCATGAAGATGCTGGCCGGAGCTACATTATAGACGAGGAAGCCTGCGGTGGCCCCGGCAACCGCGGCCGCCACGACGGCCAGCGCCCCGAGTCCTTGGAGTCCAGCCACGAGGCCGAGAAACCCCGCCGCAAGGGCCGTCACGCTAGCCGCCACCCCGTCCATCGCGTCGAGAAGATTGACGGCGTTGGGCAGCCCAAGTAGCCAGACGAGGGTCAGGGGGGCCGCCCCCCAGATCGGTGCGTCAGGGGCCAACAGGAATCCCGCCGAGAGGACAAGCGCGGCACTGCCCAACTGGGCGGTGAGCTTTGCCACAGGGCCGAGCCCCCACAGGTCATCGATCAGACCGGTTCCGATGAGAAGCACCGCGCCCCCCCAGACCGGCGCCGGAAAAGCGGACACGCCCCCACCGACGATCAGGGCCACCGTTCCCCCGAGGAAAATCGCGATGCCTCCGAGAATGGTCGTCGGGGTGTCGTGCCACTTCTCGTCCTTAGGAATCGCCACCCATCCTCCTCGGCGAGCCCCCCACCGGACAATCGGGGTCAACCCGACCGCCACGAGAAACGCCAGCCCTCCGCTCACCCAGGGCACGAGCGCCGGCGATAGAATCTTGGACAGCATGGCATTGCCAGAACGCTCAACGAGGAAACGCGAGACGAGGGACGTGCGCGGTCCGATCTCCGGGACGACCGCTGAAGGGCATTGCGCCCCCAGCAGGCTCGAATAAGATAATAGACCGGCCCCGAGAAGCTGTACCCGTAGCGTGTGGATTTTCGGGAAACCGACGCCGGGACGCGGCAGTCGAGGACCGGTTTGGCGGATCCAGGCTCACTGATCCGCCGGGGATAGGATGACGCCAGTGTGCACAGGCACCTCCAGCAACAGCGCGGCGTCGTCCTGCTGGAGCCGCACCGGAGCCTCCGCGGGCACTGTCCGAAGAACCTCGTACGACCGCTGCAGGGAATCGGGCAGGATCACACGCGCACTGTGAGCCGCTGACCCTCGGTTTAAGGTAACGAGCAGCGTGTCAGTCTCGTAGGTACGGGCGTAGGTGAGCAGGTCCCGCTCGTCGTCGGCCTGTACGACCTCGAACGTCCCACGGCGCAGCGCCTCGTGATTGCGACGGAGAGAAATGAGGTCCCGGTAGGTCCCGAATAGCTCATCGTTGAAGCGGACCGGATCGGTCGGCCGGTCGTGCCCGAACGGATGGTCGTCCTCCACGTCATAGTTCCGGTCGCGCCACACCATTGGCTTGCGGTCGTCGGGATCGTCGGCGCCCCACATTCCGGCCTCGTCGCCGTGGTACACCATCGGCGCGCCCACGTACGTCATCTGGAAGAGCACCACGAGCCGCTGGAGGCGCCGCTCTTGTGCAGTCGGTGCGCGGACCTTGTAGTCCGGGTTTTGCCGGAGGTCCACCACCGCGCCGTTGTCGTAGTCGAACCGCTCCGGCTGAGCGTAGCCCGTATCGGTACGGTTCACCACCATGGTCGCCAGGCGCGGCGTGTCGTGCGAACCAATCAGGTTCTGAAGCGCACCCCGCACGCGCGGCGGGAGGACCTCTCTCCGGAAGAAACGGGCCGCATCGGGCGCATCACGGCGATCGTGCTCATGCTCGTAGCGGCGGCCTGGGCGCCCATGATCCGGTACTTCCCGGGGCTCTGGAGCTACATTCAGTCCGTACTCTCGTACCTGGTGCCGCCCGTGGTGGCCATCTTTTTGCTCGGCGTGTTCTGGCCGCGCACGAACGGGAATGGGGCCTTCGTGACCCTGATCGGGGGGCACGTCCTCTCACTCACCGTCTTCGTGCTGAGCCAGATGGGATACATCGAGTTGCACTTCACAATTATTGCCGGCATCCTCACGGCTCTCTGTCTCGGGCTGCTCGTCGTGGCCTCGCTGGCACTGGGAGATGCCCCCGCCCCCGAGAAGATCGACGACCTGACATGGGCAAACCGGGCGTTCGAGACGGGGCCCTCGATGGCGTGGTACAAAAACTATCAGGTTCATGCGGCCGCTGTGCTCGGCCTGACGGCGGTGATGCTCGTCGTGTTTTGGTGACACGACGGCCATCGGCGGAGGGCGGACCGCCGTTCCTGGGCTCTCGCTTCGTAGGGCTTGTGGCGGCGCTTCAGTTGCGTGGCGAGGAGGCATAAAACAAAAATGCCCCGCTCCGGACTGGCGTCCAGAACAGGGCATGAAATATTCTCCGAAAGGGTCTCACGCAGGGACCTGGGACTCCGGCCGGGGCGTCGCCGGGTCCTGTTGCTCCGTCGGGACGGCGTCGCTGCGGTGTAGCGGATTGTGGCCGCACGACTGGCAGCGAGCATACCCTTCGAGAATCCGCACCGCCCACGTCGTGCGCTCCTGGCAGTGCGGGCAGTCGCCCGCGTACTCAAGGACGTGGGAGGTCGGGGTGACACGGAGCCAGGCCTCACGAAAGCGTTGTAGAACGTTCATCGAGCGTGTACCATCTGGTTGTAGAGGGAGTCCATCCGAGAACCGACCGGCCGCGATCGTCGGGCCCGCCGGATCGTCGGGGGCTTCAATCCCAGGCACAGGCCCGCGTTCTGCCGCAAGCGCTTTCGGTTGCACAACTTTAACAGAGACGGAGGCCCGGCGAAGCACAGGTTACCGAACCGTGACCGAAAGCGCTTCCCACCGTGGCGAACCACAGGACCGGGCCGCCTC